>DATDNG010000048.1:0-2305 GCA_036518375.1 Nitrososphaeraceae archaeon
ATGATTCTGTCAAGTATAGGTCTAGGACTGCTGCAATCCTAGAAAAAGAAAGACAAAAACAGATAGAAAAACAGATAGAAAGAGGAAAATAAAAGAAAAAGACGCAATCGACTTATTCAATGCCGGTGTTAGTTATGGTGAAGTCTCACATCTGTTAAGAATACCTTCTGAAGAAGTAGCACGTATCGAAATGGAGAATCAAACAAGAAAGAGGTTTTTACTTACTGGTAAACTTCCAGAGAGCGGCGGTTATGTGTCATATACGAGCGGCATTCCAACTCCAAGATAAAGAAAGTAGACAAAGCAATCTTTTTGTAGATGGCCAAAGAATGTCTTCGTGAATATTAGACAGTTCAGATTTTTAGCTTTGTCGGTTCCAAAAAGTAAGTAAGCCTTGATTGATTCAATGGTTCATCTTTGATATGTTTCTTGCCATACTGCAAACAATATTCCGATTACAAGTATAAATCCAGCAGCAGTAAGGATTTTAGCAATCTTTGTACGGCCAGCCAACGCTAGTACAGCGGAAATTGCAAATGGTAATATCATTTCCCAGGTAATTCCAAACGCTTCGGCTGCTCTCAATCGTTCGGAGATACTTGGATTAATGGTTGTCACACTTGCTAGAACTAGAACACCAACCATCACTGATGCATCGATTTGAGCCATATCCCTATCTTCAAATACCATGAAGTAAGCACATGACTACTACTATGTTATAATAGCTAGTGATAATTAAGTTGTTACCTTTTAATATTTGATACATTCTTTTAGAATAAGTATCTAGATCAACATCAACAACAGAGTAGTAAAATCAAAAGCAGTAGGAAAAAATAAGATACCTTACTGCCTTGAAGGCAAACGACTAAAAAACAGGTAGGTCTACTACAAAAGATGGTTAATCTTCAGCAATCAATGTTGTTGTAGATTGTATTCCACGGATTCTAGTCATATGTTTTCCTATAGATTCCTTTATTCTATCTATATTATCATCAGATAGCTTTACAATAATATCATATGTTCCATCCACTCTGTTAACTTCTTTTACACAAGGCAATGTGATTAGTTGAGACATGATTTCATGTTCAGAATAACTATAATCATATAGAATTAATACATAAGCTGTTGGCATTGTGATGTATATAGATGATATTTGTTACCTTATTTGAATCATCTATAACTCAGGATATAATTTTTTTATCTTATTAGAACAAACAAAAAGCTTCATCCGTTAAGGTTGATCAAGGCATTATTGCTTCATATACATCTTTTTGTATTTTAGGATGAATTGTTATTAAAAGACATAATTAACAATGCTAAACAGAAGATAGAACATATAGTTTACGAATTTGATTATCAATTAGCATCATCTTATTCAACAGTATCTATGGCTCAAAACCTATACCTTGCCTAGGTATAGCTACCAGACACCACAAAACCAAGTCCAATAAGAGCAATGCTGGTTCGCAGCCATGCCAAGAAAGTTCGTTCATTAGCTAGATACTGAACGGAGTGATCTGAATGAGACATTTTATTATCGTTTGTCTTTTCTTATTTGTTATTAATACATATTTTTTGCCATCGTTAAATTACCGAAGTAATCACACTCACATTATCCTACTACAATTAAATTAATACTATAAGAGAGAGGAAAAGTGTCAGTTTTATGGAAAGTAAATAAGAATTCGGTTAAAGCTCAGAATGGAAGACAGGAAAACAGCATAGGATAGAGATTTGGTTTATTAAGTATAATGATAGATGCTATATACATTTTATTATCGTTTGTCTTTTCTTATTTGTTATTAATACATATTTTTTGCCATCGTTAAATTACCGAAGTAATCACGCACACATTATCCTACTACAATTAAATTAATACTATAAGAGAGAGGAAAAGTTTTATGGAAAGTAAATAAGAATTCGGTTAAAGCTCAGAATGGAAGACAGGAAAACAGCATAGGATAGAGATTTGGTATATTGAGTATAATGATAGATGCTATATACCTTTAAGAAACAATTAGAAAAGCTTCCCCTAACAAATGGTTGGCCTTCTAGTGACGAAGAACTTGCAAGACTGATGAATGATTTTCTTCATCAAGTCAATTCCATGCTGGACTCCATAAACAAAGAACAGAATGTATCAAGCCTAATACATATATTTCTTCTAGTCCTAATTTAAGGGGTCAGAGTTACAGGTTCAGTCATTGTTGCATTATCTTTTCCTGTGTCAGCTATGGTCTTTTGTATGAAATTCCAAAAATTTTTCTCAAATGCATGTGCTCTATAACCTGATACTGCAGCTGCA
>DATDNG010000049.1:0-11526 GCA_036518375.1 Nitrososphaeraceae archaeon
TCTTTTGTAGTCGCTTTAGTAATGCACGTTCCATTAAGACAAATGATATTTGCTATGATCTTTACTGCTGCATTGATTTTTAGTGGATACATCTTTAGATCATTTGGGAGAGACAAAGAAAAATATAAAAGATGAAATATAGAAACTATCTTCTCCAATATAGTGCCGCTTACCCTAGCAGCAAACTTCTGAAGAGTGGTATAATGTGGAATATTTGATAACTGCATAAACATTCTGGGATAATAAGTTTCAAACAGCCATTCTACAACAAACATACGATAGCTTTTGTTTTCATATTGCCTTAATACAAGTAAAACTATGTGTTGCCTTGCTGTAAATATATGATTACTCTTCTTATGTAGAAATAATGGTATCCTAGACTTATTCAGAATACGGAACATGGTGTCAGCCAGTCTAACGTACTTTGATTCTTTCAATAAATCATTGGTATTATACTCTTACAAAGCTTTGACTGTATAGCATGGTTTCTACACAGCCCAAATTACTATAATGTTTAAGGGCAGAGTTTCCAACAGAATTTTCGCTTCATATAGTAGGATATAGTCACCAGCAATAATGTAGTATTTTGTATTTGAATTCATTGCTACTCTAGTGTCTGCTGCTGCGGGTTTCAAGTCTTCTATAGCTGGTTCACAAATATCACTTGATTGTGCTATGGGTGAACCTGCATTAGGAGTTCCGATCATAATTGCTACAGCTTTGTTGTTAGTATAAGAGATATTCGCCAAGAATACCCTTGCATCTAATCCTCCCTTGCTAAGAGCCTATCCAAAAATTATCCTCCTATAGATAATAATGCAGCAAGCTAAACACACCAGTGCAAATGATTCTATTATTATTAATTTGAATCATCAATTTAAATCATCTAACTCTTAGCCTACTTTACTTCTCGTGCTTGTGTATGGTATGCTGCCGTAGATCTTCTCTAGAGTCAAAGGATCCATTACAGCTTTCGCATTTAAAAGTTTGATGAATCTCAGCAACACTTTCTGTGCTAGTTTTGATCGTGGAAGAAGCCACGGTGGTAGTAGAAGAATAGTCTGAAGGCGATGCAATCTGAGGCCATAGCTTTGCAAACATAGCAGGTGCGTTTGATCTAAGCCATCCAAACATCTTCTCTTCTTCCTGCAAGCTTTGTCTGAGAGAAGGTATTGCATCACCAACATTCATTTTCCCTGCCATTTGTATTAGGAGGTTATAACCTATTACTTCAGCATTTTCTACTATTGTATCTTCTATTGATTGCATTAGCTCTTGCTCTGCAGCATTCATTGAACTATGTATAAGACTTCTTAACGGTTCAGGTGGTATTGCCAATGGTAATTCACCTCTTTCTTGTGTTGCAATTCCTCCAAGCTTTCTAATAAGCTGCCTTAGTCTATCTTGATGTTGTTTTGTTTCCTCTAAATGCAGTTGTAATTGCTCCCTAGCTTCTTCTAATATTGTTTGCTGTACTCTTCTTCGAACTCTTTCTATAGCCGCATTTTCCATTGCCAATGAAGAATTCAAATACAAAATAAATTTATCAGACTGAAAATGTGTCATTGTGAGTATCATATAGGAAATATTTGCTATAACAGTTGGCGTTATAGCAGATCCCTATTGTGGCAAGACAATCCTTCCTGATGACTTACAAGGTAAGAGATATAGAATTTTTACGTATGAGAAAACTATCTTTATCACAGGTAACTCTTTAGCTTAAAACCTTTCTGACACAATCCTCGCAAATCTATTAAAAAGATAAAGGAGTCGTCAAAGGAAACATTGACATACATATGTCCTAATTGCGGCAACGATTTAATTGAATGTGTAACATTTAGTGAGTTCGATGATAACAATGGATGGTGTTGCAAAAAGTGCAAGGAGTTCTACGGAAGAAAAGAGATTAAGAGAATGGTCTTCAATGTTTAATTTGCTTTGATTACATTAAAAGAGGAAACTGACTGGAGTAGAGGGTCTTTAGCTTTTATCATAGCTATATTTTAGATTATTTCATCTACATTAATCATCCCACTGATGTGTCTCTTTTACATTTCATTCTAATACTATACTCAACCTCGTTGCACACATAATTACCAATGTTCCATTCGCACATGTCTATATAACAAATATTGTGGTTCTGCTTGAGCACGTATTGTTCTGGTATAATTAGAATCGGTATTAGGTTGTGATAGAGGTACATAAGTGAAAGCTATTGAGCCGCGGAGATATAGAAATAATTGATTAGACATTCATCCCAAGACCAGCAGCAACGTTTTTAGTAATATTGTTTGCAGCATACTCTTTAGCTATTTTATCCAAATCTCTAGTTATCGGACTAATGCTATTTAATACCCTGTCTATACCTTTAAAAATACTTGAAACAAATACGTTCCATCCTTGTCCAATTATAGATAGAATCACTACTGTTAACATAATCCATGTAAGTAATCCCATATTTTGAATAGTCATTAGATTATTTTTAAAGATTACAGATGCTCATTCTATTTCGTATCTTCAGTTGACGTATAATGTAAGGATCCGTCGTTACCAATTCCTGTATATATTGCCAAATGAAACCAGAAGATTGTACAACATTTTTGTTGCCATTTTATTATGTCTCTTTGATAATACGTAATTAATGATACATTAACGTTTGATGTGATATTTTTCAATAAACATAGTATCTTGCTTAAAGATGATAACCAATATGTCATCTATTTTGTACTGACAATTCGGAATACCATGAGATTGTTGATACGAACCGTTGATCAAACATATCGTTGGCGGACCTTAAGAACTTCCTTTCTCCTTGAGTTATTTCCACTCTCATTTTATCTTTTACGGAAATGCCGAACATAGATTGAACTGCAATAATAGATCCTATTGATATAAGAGACGCTAGAATTCCTAATTTTTAGCAGACATTTTGCTCAAAGTAGGGCTCGTACCCCATATATGATTATGATTACTGAAAAGATAACAAGAATTTAAAACCTCGACCGCTAAGTCGATTATGATGGTAAATTTGTCATTTATCTCTGAATTTTTATTCTCCACATTATCTAGAAAGACAATTCAAAGCATGTCTTTCATTTAACAAGTCGAGGAGCATAAAATTTTCTTTATATTTTTAATTTATTTGATGCTCTACATACATTCACTGTTTCAATGTAAAAGATGTGTGGTAAGTTTAGTAATACCTTTAGACTTTGTACTTCTTTAGCTCCGCAAGGGTAGGTTTCAAAAATACCTCGGCCCCGTCGAATCCTTGTACTTCTGATTTTGGTATTCTGTATTCACCACGTGCACCTTCTGTTATTACGACTATCGAATCCTCATCTGTGGCATCTACGTTTCCCACATCTCCTCTATCACTTGATCTCACATTCTTATGGACAATTGCGTCCCAATCAACTACTGGTGAATCCTTTTCTGACATTTTCTATGATATAGAAAATTAAGTATATAAAGTAAAGGATCGAGCGAAAGAAAAGTGTCTCTATCCCGATGATTAACATGCATTAAATTTTATACTCGAATTTGCTATTAAAGATGCCTCCAAACTTCGTTAAAGAGATAAAGGTTTCACGTTTCAACTATTCTTCATTCTCATTTCTATTTTTAAGTAAACAATGAAACTTGCGTTAGTTGCATCGTTATTAAATATATGGCATAACAATATAGTATCATTAAGTATTGTCTAGTTGGAATTATCAGATGTTCCACCAATAATACCATGTAATGTTGTTATGGTGGTGATGATCATAGCAAGACATCACAACTTTTATGGACGGATCATGTGTCAATATTAATAAGGCCTTTCGGTGTATTCAATGACGGATGAATTTCTTATTTAAGAGAAAGAGAGATGGAAATAATGATAAGACAAGTATCAAGTGTAAGGAATGTACCATGACCTTTCTAGACAAAGAAAGGCTAGATATACATAAGAAAAAGGCCCATTCTGGAAAAGGAGAAAAAAAGAAGAATAAAAGTACGATGCATTGATAATAGCTAACTTGAAATTCCTAGTAAATGCATTTAACGGTATCTCAAATGCTATCCAAAAACCTATTCAGTCTCTATGCAATGGTAACGTCTAGCAATTTTCGTGGTTGAAGAGGAAAGTCATTCTTCGGGCGGAAGATGCATAAGAAGGGGGCTGTTTCGGGTTTATAATTGCATATAAAATGTTAAATATTTATTCTTATGTCTTTCCTTAAAAACTGAAGAGATGATAGATCATGACTACTTTTTTATCGACAATCATATCTATCTTGATGAAAATACCGTATCGAGCAGCGAGTGATATATGAATAAATCAGAGAATTGCAATAAATGGTCATACACAACAATGCAAACTCTATGAGATAAAAACAAAATATCTTTATCTATCCTGAGAAAGACATACTAAGTAACACCTATTGTATCCAGATTAACCTGATACAATCAATGGCTCATTCGATATGTTTCTTAAAGGCTATTTCCTCTAGATCAGCCATAATAAAAGGCACAGCTACTGTTCAATATCTTGTACGATATATCCGTGGATGACTAGCCTATCGCAGATCGCCTCGATCCGATGGTGGTGATAATGCAGATCTGTCATATGATCGAAACTCCTAAGACGATCTTACATGTTCAGAAGGAACGAAGATACAATAATAATAATAATTATTCGAGGAGTGGTTATGATAAAAACTCATTACTACTACAGAGCAAGGTGGGCTTTATCTGGACCTATCACAATTAGAACCGTATTTTAAGGTGGCAGACCTGACCAAATTACAATATTGACTACTCACACCCTTATTATAGGTGACTCATCAGATATGCCTGAGATTGACTCGGGTTCCGTCCATTTGGTTGTTACTTCCCCGCCCTACTGGAACCTTAAAAAGTATGGGGAAAAAGGTTTAGGTCCCAATCTGGCTTATTCAAAATACCTATACGAAATTCAAAAAGTTCTGAAAGAAATTAAGAGAGTAATGGCATCTGGCAGATTTGTTGCTATTAATGTTGGAACTGCAATATCAAACGATGGTATGAAACCTATCAACGCAGATATAGTAAAGATGATGGAGGATCTTAATTTCTCTTTTAGAAAGGAAATTATCTGGATGAAACCAAAGGGTACACAAGGGTTGTGGCAGCGAGGTGTAACTAAATTCCTCAGGACAGAACCATATCCTTGTTCCTTTAGCCTGAATATAATTCACGAATATATACTCATATTTCAAAATGAAGGTCAAATACAAATAGACCTTCAGCCAGAACATAGATTATCAGAGGAATTCATTAAGGAAGTGTCATGGAGTATCTGGGAAATGGGAGTATCCTATACTAAAGGACATCCTGCCCCGTTTCCAGATATATTACCAGAGAGAATAATAAAACTATACACAATTAAAGGAGAAGTCGTTCTGGACCCATTCGGAGGTAGTGGGACAACCATGAAGGTAGCAAGAGGTCTGAACCGAAATTCGATAATCTATGAGATTAATCCCGGCTATATTGAAATAATTAAGAAGAATGTTGGATGGGATAACACAACATCTTTTTGTGATATAAAACATGAGATTAAAATCAGATAGCCGCTCACGTGTTGAGATAGAGAAGATAATATACCTTAATACGCTGGACTGGGAATTACAAAAAGCAAATACAAGATATGCTACACATAGCTACCACCCATATTCAGCAAAATATATTCCTCAAATTCCCAATTATTTAATATCAAACTTCTCTGAAAAGAATGATCTTATATTAGACAATTTCATGGGCAGCGGAACGACTTTAGTTGAATCAAAAATTTTATGTAGAAATGCAATAGGAGTCGATATTAACCCTTTAGCATGCCTGATATCAAAGGTAAAAATAACGAACCTACGAAAGTCTGATTTAAAGAAAATCTCAATGATAGCCATATCTATGAAGGAAGAGATTTTGGCTGTACGCGGCCATGTGAACCAGACTAACTCTGAGCATAGAAAAAGAATAACAATTGATGACTCGCTTCATCCAAATATATCAAAATGGTTTCATGAGGATGTCCTTTGTGAACTAGTTGTAATAAAAAAGAGAATCTATTCATTAGAAAATAGAGATATTAGAGACTTCTTATTAGTGGCTTTTTCTTCAATTTTAAGAAGCGTATCTAATGCAGCAAGTGGATTTGGAAATCTAATGATAAATAAGCGTATTATACGCAAAAACAGGATATATGAAAAATTCATCTTTGCTGTCAATTATATGATTGATGGCATGTTAGAATTTAATAAAATGTCCACCAAGTCTAATATGAAAATATTCAATCATGATAGCAGAAATTTAGTATTTATCAATGATGAAACAGTAGACTTCATATGTACCCATCCTCCTTATATGGCAGCCGTTCCATACGCAGAATACCAAAAATTGTCTCTTTGGTGGCTGGGATTTGACCAATATGCATTAGAGAAAAATTTAATTGGTGGTCAGAGGAGCAGAGCGGATACCCCAGACAGGTTTTTTCGTGGTATGAATACTGCGTTAATGGAAATGAAAAGAGTCTTAGTTAAGAAAAAATACTGCTGTATTATTATAGGTAATCCTGTATACCATGGTAAAGTTTTGGCACTAAATAACTTTATCAAAAACGAGGCAAAGGATCTCGGATTTATTGTGCTTAAGGAGATTAGCAGGGGCAAATACAAGTCAACTATGGGAAAAATGAAAGAAGAATTTATTCTAGTCTTAAAAAACGAGTAAGATCTGAATATAATGCTTTAGAAAATTTGTAACTGGAGGAAATGCAGTGAAACCTGTTCTTTTAACTTCAAATCGTAATCTTATCAAATCAACATCAGCGAAAATACATCTTATTTACCAGGGCGTGTAGCATCAAACTGGACCATAATGTTTAACCGTTGTATGTTTGCAAAACGCACAAGCACAGGAGGAGTACCCGATTATGCACCAGAACGTTAATTAGAGAATACTACCCTTAAGCAACTCTATACAGAGATCTTTTTGTTTTAGATAAAGACAACGTAACAAGAATGATAATAATATTATTGAATGAGATGGCAGAAAAATATTGTCGGTTCCCATGTTTCATCTTTGATTGGCTACCAGTAACTAATACAGAAGATAAGACAGAAATTTCCAATACATATATTGGATTGGATGATAAATGGACTAACGCTGCATTAGCATAATTTAAGCATCGATACAGGAAGATAGTATGACTGGTAGGAGCAGTAATATCTATAGAAAAAATCTTTCCATTAGAGATATCGATTTTATCAATTCACAATTCATATTGGTCTTTAGCAAAGATGCAACTCATAGCTGTAATTGGGAGAAACTGATTGGCGTAAAAGAACTCTTTGAGATTACAGTCAGCAACTTATAAGTTGCATCCGTAAACTATCACTCAACAAAGGACATTCTCATATAACACAGACCAGTTACCAGTAATGCATTCAAAGCAATACTTTGCTTTTGATTTTCTAAGGTTGTACTTTGCTGCTCGAGATTATTGACTTAAGACATATATTGGAATGGTGCTGTTGCAATATATGCCATTGCAATTCTCAAAACATTTTAATCTCTCAATTATAGAGAAACAGATACTAATTGGCTAACCGTGTCGATAGAGACTCGGATGCATCATCGTCCGATCATCTGCATAAGCATACTCTGGTTCGCTCATTGAGTCTTTTAGATATCGTTATGGTGGGAGTAGCCGCAATGATAGGTGGTTCAATCTTTGTCCTTACCGGAACTGCTATAGGTTTAGCAGGTAGCGCAGTCATAATTGCATTTATAATTAATGCGATAATTACCCTCTTTACTGCCATGGCATATGCGGAATTAGGATCTGCCATGCCTGAAGCTGGTGGCGGTTATTTATGGGTTAGAGAGGGGCTACCAAGGCCAAATGCTTTTATAAGTGGCTGGATGGCTTGGCTTGCACACATAGTTGCTGGTAGCCTTTATGCTGTAAGCTTTGCATCATTTCTTAGCAGCTTTTTAAAGATGACAAGTGTTATTGATAATAACTATGCACTATTCGGAATTATTCCGTTTGATAAATTAATAGCGGTAGCATCTGTAGCAACATTTACTTATATTAATATCAAGGGAACTTCTGAAACAGGTAAGGCCGGGGACATTGTCACAATACTCCAGCTGGGTATTATCTTTGCTCTAATAGGAGCCGGATTTTGGAGCATACATAACCATCCTGACTGGAAAATGAATTTTTCAGATTTTATGCCAATGGGAGTAGCTGGAATTGTAGCCGCTATGGGATTGACATTTATTGCATTTGAAGGCTATGAAGTAATTGTCCAAACTGGAGAGGAAGTGAAGAATCCAAAGAAAAACATTCCAAGAGCTATATTCATCTCGTTGACTGCAGTAGTTGTTTTATATTGTCTTATTGCTTTTGTTTCAATAGGGGCAATATTTCCAACTGCAATACCGTCATGGAAATTCATCGGCAACCATGGCGAACTTGGCATAATGAAGGCTGCTGAATTGTTCCTGCCATACGGATCTTTTATCATACTGGGTGGAGGTATGATCTCTACGTTAGCAGCCCTAAATGCAACTACCTTTTCTTCCGCCAGAGTAGCATTTGCAATGGGTAGACATTATAATCTACCGCATCAACTAAGCTCAATACATCCAAAGAACAAAACTCCTCATATTGCCATCTTGATATCAGGTGTCATTATGGCAGTAATGGCTTATGCGCTTCCTCTGGCACAAATAGCTATTGCAGCAGGGGTTATTTTTCTGCTTTTATTTACCCAAGTAAATATTGCAGTGATTACTATCCGTAGGATATATGGCGACAAGCTAAAATATGGATTTAAGACACCTCTGTTTCCAGTTATTCCAATAGTTGGAATATTTCTCAAGCTTGGCCTAGCTATTTACCTATTGATTACAGATCCATTGAGCTGGTTTATAACTATCATATGGGTGGCAGTTGGCTTTGCGATCTACCGTTTTTATACTTTCAGAAGAGAAATCGATCATTATGCCCCAATAATAACAAGCGAGGGCGATATGATCAGAAAGGATTATAGAATTTTACTTCCTTATACGCCTGAAAATCCTGATAGACTGATAAAGTATGCATTAAGAGCAGCCAAGGAGAATGAAGGCGAAGTCAATGTATTAAGAGTAATAACGGTTCCACAGCAAACACCACTTTCAGCAGGGATTGCATATAGTGACATGGCTAGGAAATCATTCAGGTCATTAGAAGAAATGCTGGAAAAAGAGAATATTCCAAATCATTATCTCGTTAGGATATCCCATGATTCTGTCGAAGCTATATTGGCAACAATTGAAGAGCAACATATTGATCTACTAATAACTGATTTTGAAACGTTCCGAAATAGCAAGAAACTTCAAACATTGGTGACTCGTGATGTGCTAGCTATTAGAACAACTGGGAATGACTTTCCTCTATTTGAATCAGCAGATCGGAATGCAATGATCCCTAGTTCACGTAGACCAGTAGAAAAGAAAAACATGGTGATACTGTATGATGGAGGAGATCATTCTGACGTAGTACTGAGGACAACCAGCTGGTTAGAACATTCCGGGAATTTCAAGGTACACGTAGTATCAATGAAGAAAAAAGAGCATAATCATGAAGAGGAGTATGGAAATGATGCTGCTGGACAAATAGAATCCGTTAAGCGCGAGCAGTTCCTTTCTCAAATTGGAGTTGAATTTAATGAGTTGTATCTCTCAAAAGAGACTGAGAATAATAGTGAAATGTTATCTAAATTATGTTTCTCGGCGCTTAGTGCATCTCAGCCAGATCTTGTCATTTTGGGAGCAAGCATAGGAAAATTCAGCTTATTTAGTAATTCTCATCTACAATCATTATTGGAGCAATTGGATTGTCCGGTAATAGTGGCAAGATCGTTTACTATTCCCGGTATGCATTATCTTAAGTCATGGCTTATGAAAATAATTAGAAAATAAAGCATCTTTATGAGGCATTGGATTATGTTGCAAAAGTTAAGGTAAGAGTAATGACTGAACTTCTTCCATTGGAAGAAATTAGTAATGCATACGAAAAGGCTGATAATGGGAATGTAAGATTTAAGGTAGTAATGGAACCTATCAAATAAATCAGTAGAAGTCAGCAGAGCGAAACGTAATTACAGCTATGATCCGAGGATGTTCTCATAAGAGTTCTACTATTTTGGAATCGGTGCAGTTGTTGTAGTGTCAAGAAAGAATGAACAAGATGAAGTATTCCACAACACGAAATACTACTCTTAAGGCAGAAAAATTTTACAAGCATCATCATCAAGATGGTTGGTTGGCAGTACATGGAACGCAAGGATTTGAATAACAGGAGCAAAACGTATTTTGGTCTGAAGACTCGATATCCTGCGTTGCTTCCTCAATATATGACTTCTCGAATGCCTATGGATAAAATTTTCCATTCCAAAAGATCTTCAAATCTTCTAGGTTTGTAATTATAGATGGTGATAGATTAACCCATGTGAAGCGCGGACGAACGATCCAAGTTAACATTTTCAACGATACTCCTATATTTTTGCCAGAGATTCTATTGATTCTATGAAATCACATCCTGCTTGTAAGGCCAAAGCTATCTCAGATAGATTATCAAGATGTTCTACTGCATAATGTAGTACGGATTCATATCTGCTTACCCTTGGTAACGATCATATGTTCTACCATCAGAGTTGATACGGGATAAACATTCATACATTAAACAACAAAAACTAGAAGAGTGCTCTATCCTTGCGACCTAATGTCCTAAGCTAAGAGTGTTCGCTACAAAGCAGGTTTGACAAAAACTCTCGCAACAAATGAATTCGCTAGAATAACCGTCTCTAATTGCCAGACATGCTGAAAGATCCAAAGATTGAGTATTATTGGATATTTAAATCCAAATTATTCATAACGATCAAGCGCACATATCACATGTTTTAAAATATTCTCGTTACAAGGATAATGTTCGTCATCTCTAGCATCTACAGTTTTAATATTTTTTAGTTTTGCTAAGTTTATATATTTTGTAACTATTATATCATATGCTGGAACATAATTTTCACTAATTTCTTGATGGTGTATTAAGTAGAGGACCATCCTATTGATGTCTGAATTACGCGGTATACTATATATCACATCTTCTTTCTTATTTTTATTTACCATTATTTATATACCACATAAGGCTTTATTAACACACTAACATCAACAAAAGCCTATACAATTCATTATCAAATTGATCATGATTGAATTGATCCAAAAATACATTTGATCATTTGTCATCTGTTGTTAAAGCTGGCTCCTATGCAATCAACATTATTTTCAGCGAATATATGAACATCAAAAAGAAATTAGGAAGGGCGTCTTGTGAAGTTCGTGTAAGACCGTCTCGGTTGATCTAATGCTCTACCGGAATGGGTTGTTGCTCTTGTACTTTTTCCAACTCTGGTTCAGCTTCCCACTCTTCTTCGGCAACTTTATTCTTTA
>DATDNG010000050.1:0-5905 GCA_036518375.1 Nitrososphaeraceae archaeon
TTTCTCAAATAAGGCTACAGGAGCAAGGTACTCTGATTCACTTAACATAAAATTACCTTTAATTCCATCTAAATGGCGCAGCTCGTCTACTATTGTTATTAGCTCTTTACAATAAGCGATATTATCAGCAGTAATTTCAGTTACATATCTTAGCCTTACACCTTTGGTTTTAGCATCAACAAAAGCTTTCTTCATTGGTTCTAGTACAATGGCCATCTGCGGCCGAGTGTAGTTCATACATGTGTCTATTCTTTTCTTTGAATTTAAGAAAAATCGTAACTCTGCACTAATTACATTACTATTACCAAATAGTATCTCGGTTTTTTTATTATTATTAATTGTATTGTCAGTGCTGCTAGCCAAGTATACAACATGTAACGGTATCCGTCTATATATATAAGGAAGAGCGCCTTCTTGTCAGTCCTCTATTACTTCCATTAATTTTTTCAAGAACCTAAAACACCATAAATGCAATACCTGCGGAATTGAGTTCGATACTGAAGCACCAAATGTTCATAAAAAAGAGCAATACTGAAACAAGTCACTCTCCTGCTGGCGTAGGTTAAAAAGACCCATACAGCCCTACATTGTCAGTTTTACGTCATTTCTAGATATATTCATGATAGTTGCAGTTGGTCCATGTGCACCTATACACCATGCATAACCTGTAGAATATGAAATTGTAGATCTAGGTGTGGGGTAGGTAAAGTAATTGATGGGCTAATCCAAGTTGATGAATTATGATAAGAACAAAAACATGCTATTACGATTTTCTTTTATGTCAATGATTAGATTTCCTTTCCTTCTAGTCACTAGATAAAAGTATCAATATGAATTGGCAGCTTTGAAAATGTAGATCACTTTGGAAAAACAACTTCAAATTTACTGATGAAAAAACTTAGCCTACGACATATAGGATTACTTCATTTAATGGACAGCTGAGGTATTGTGATATGGTTTAGATATTGTAATGCCCGAAGAAGCTTGCCTATTGCAGACACTATTGCCTTCGATTGTAGTTTCATATGCTAGTTGATCATATGTCTTTATATGAGACATTAGCTGGCCTGCATGCTCCATAAAATTTTGCCATGTCTTTGGCAATGGCTCCATTTCTTGTGAAGGTGTTAAAACAGGCTCTTCCACCTTCTTTCCCGAATTAACCTCAAATTTTGCTCCATGAAAAGGAGATGTTACAATATCTGTGAGATTTCCCATAGATAACGGAGCATTCATGTGTGCACATCTGTCATTTAAGGCATCGAATTTCCCATTTGCATTTAATATAACTATTTCCTTTCCTCCAACTTCTATATGCTTCATACTCCCAGCAGGAATGTCATCTACCCTCGCAACTTCAACGAAATTATTGCCTTGGTTACTACTCATTTTTATAATATCTAAAAAGGAAATAAGGTAAGCATAGAGCTACAAATACAAGAGCAACTGAAAGATCATATATAATAGTATTATTTATCACTCGACGCAGGAGTGGAATTTCTGCATACAATATACCTTACTTCTCTTCTGTGGCAGTCATTCGAGCTCAGAATCTTTAACTTAACAGGAATACACTGCTAATGCCTCCCCAACTACTACTGATTTTTCTCCTTTTCTTTTAATATTTTTCTAAAGTATAATACTAAAACTATTGCGATAAGTCCAATGCTCATATAGGATATAGGCCGACCAGTTGCCAAATTAATCAATCCAACTTTTGGAATAACATAAACCACTTTGCCTATGTAATTTTGTTCTCTTATTGGATAGTCAAGCAGAGGAATAGATATAGGATTAGCATCGCCCTTTGTTCTTACGACTCTAAATGTCTCACCATTATCAACCCGTTTCAGAGATAGAATCTGAGCGACTCGATGTACAATCGTAATGTGTTGGCCCATCTCATTTATTCCGGGCATTTTGAATACTATGATATCCCCGATCTTTAGATTGTTAAATGAGGAGGAAGAATTGTCATGATTGACAATCACCAAGTCTCCGATATTAAGAGTAGGTATCATGCTTCCACTAGCTACAACATAAAGTGGATTAATGTAATCACGGAACGCAATTCCAAACCCAATAGCGATAATTACAGCAATACATACCACAATTATTAGAAACTTAATTTTCTTTTTCATCTTTATCCAGTTAAAGGGACATCAATATACAACTACTTTTTCTCTTTCTTTTTCTCTTTCCTTTATTTTCTCAAAGTACTTTTGGATTGGTTCACTTGCAGATTATGCTGGCACATGAATAGGCTGTAACCAAATTTTTCGAAGCAGCGACAACTTGAGTTTTCAGTGTAACAGGCAAACGATTATCAGGGTATAAGAGATAGGAACCTCTTAATTGTTATTATTAAGCAAAACTGAAATCAAAGTTGTTGTTATTATCATCTGCGCCAACAGAAGTAAAATTGCGTCGAATATTCGTGGGACAATGTCGCACATTGTAGAACATTGTAGTCACAATGTTTGTCAACTAAACATCCAGTTTGCTAATTTGCAATATTATTGTCGCCTCCTTTAGATACAGAATCTCATAGACATAACGATAAGACCATCATGGTAGTAGATGACGAACCTGACATTACTTTGACATATAAGATAGGTCTAGAGAATTATGGTTTTAGTTAATATTTATAATGAACCAGATTTTGCCTTATCAAATTTTAAAGCGTGTTTGTATGATATGGCGATTATAGATACGAAGATGCCTTGGTGTTTTGAAATCTGTGTCGATGCATATTAAACATCTTTTTGCTTTTGCTAATTTACTATCCATGATTTATGATAATTTTATCCGCTTTGTGGTTTGGTGATCTGATAGCATGAATAAATACGAATCTTTGGTAGTTATACGTTCGGCATCGGCAAATCTATGGCAAGCAATAAAAAAGTTTCTACCCTAGTTTTTTTACGTTTTCTGAAATATGATTAATTATAGTAGATAGCGGAGTCCCAGGACCAAAATTTCCAGTAATTCCTTCTTTTTCCAAGAGCCTCTTATCGCTTTCAGGAATTATGCCACCACCCACAAGCAAAATATCATTTACTCCGTTTTCCTTTAGTAATCGTGCCACCTTTGGAAATAATACCAGATGAGCACCATTTAGCAAGCTCATAGCAACTGCATCAACGTCTTCGTCAATTGCTATCTTTGCAACTTGTTCGGGTGTACAGAATAACCCAGAATAGATAACTTCCATACCCGCATCTCTTAATGCCCGGCATATTACAAGAGCTCCTCTGTCATGGCCATCTAATCCTAACTTTGAGACAAGAACTCTAATTCTTTTTTGCTGCTGCGGATCGTGCTGCTCCTGTACTGACATTTACCGATAATTTACATCTCAGGTTTAAAACCTTTATTCCACCTCAAAGCGTCACTACGTACGATTTGGATTGGCACAGTATTTATATGGTGGATATTTCCTTCATTCAATACACTTAAGAAGTATTTAATATTGACTAAAGGTTACCGGATAAACATGTTACCCATAGTCAAAGGCATCCTAGAAGGGGAAAGGCGCTCGTTGGCAAAGGCGATCTCCATAATTGATAATGATGAACATGATTCACACAGAATAATAAGAGAGATATTTAGTAAAACAGGTAATGCTAAAATAGTAGGGTTTACAGGCTCAGGAGGAGCCGGCAAGAGCTCACTCATAGGTAAGTTGGTTCCCAATTTCCAAGCTTTGGGATACAGGGTTGCGGTTATTGCAGTGGATCCAACTAGTCCAATCACAGGCGGTGCAATTTTAGGGGACAGAGTCAGGATGCAAAATGCTATTGACGACGACAAGGTTTTTATGAGAAGTATTGCATCCAGAGGTGCACTTGGAGGGGTTTCAAAATCCCTTAGGAATGTAATTAGGATATTAGATGCAGCAGGCTATGATCTTGTCCTAGTTGAAAGTGTTGGAGCAGGCCAAGTTGAAGTAGAGATTTCAAAGATTGTCAATTTAACTGCAGTGGTGTTTACTCCAAATACTGGTGACAATATTCAAGCAGTCAAAGCTGGCTTGACTGAAATTGGAGATTTGTATATTATTAACAAAGCAGATCTCGACGGGGCCATGGCCCTCTTTAACTCTGTTTTAGATTTAATAGGAGAAACTGAACGAAAGCCTGTTGTTTTAAAAGTATCAGCAAAGACAGGCAAAGGAACTAGAGAGTTAGCAACGGTCATTGATAAGTTACTAAGGGTAAGAAGTAGTAATTACAAAGAGAAAGAAAGAAAAATGCTTGAGATAGAACTAAGAGACATGGTCTTAAATATGATCGTCCAGAAGGCTATATCTATGCTTAATGAAAATGACAAATATTTTCTTTTTATCGATGAGTTGGCAAGTAAAAAAATGGATCCCTACCAGGCTGCTGAAAAATTGGCTGCGGTAATTGAAGTGAAAATAGAGAGGAGGAGAGGAGGAGAGAGATAGATATTATGCCAACAGACACCATCAAGACAGATTCAAAACTACCAGTAAAAAGGGTTTACAAAAGGAAGGACCTATCAAAATTTGATGCAAATGAAGAAGAGCCCGGCAAGTTTCCTTATACTCGCGGCCTGTACCAAAACATGTATCGCGAGCGTTTATGGACTATGCGGCAGTATAGTGGATTTGGAAGCGCGGAAGAAACTAACAAGAGATTCAAATTTTTACTTGAACATGGACAGACCGGACTATCTTTGGCCTTTGACTTGCCTACACAGACAGGGCGTGACTCAGATGACCCTCAATCCGAGGGTGAGGTAGGGAGGACAGGAGTGGCAATTAGTTCCATCAAAGATATGATGACTTGTTTTGAAAATATACCGCTGAACAAAGTCAGTACGTCTATGACAATTAATTCGACCGCTTCGACGTTGCTTTCGCTATACATTAGCGTGGCAGAATCACAAGGTGTTTCACCAACGGAAATCAGAGGGACAACCCAAAACGACATTCTGAAGGAATACATTGCAAGAAATACATACATTTATCCTCCCAAGCCATCAATGAGGCTCATTGGAGATATGATACAGTATTGCTCAAAGTATGCCCCACAGTGGTATCCTATAAGTATATCTGGATATCACATGCGCGAAGCTGGATGCAATGCCATTCAGGAATTAGCATTTACTTTCGCCAACGCAATAGAATATATCGAAACGTGTATTGAGCGGGGATTAAAAGTGGATGACTTTGCCCCAAGATTATCGTTTTTCTTTTGTTGCACAATGGAGTTTTTTGAAGAGATAGCCAAGTTCAGGGCAGCTAGACGAATTTACGCTAAAATAATGAGAGACAAATTCCATGCGAAGAATGCAAAATCATGGCATCTTCGATTCCATGTGCAGACTAGCGGCGAGTCGTTAACTGCCCAGCAAGTTGATAACAACATTGTGAGAGTTACATTAGAGGCCCTCTCCGCAGTATTAGGCGGGTGTCAGTCATTGCACACTAATTCTAGAGATGAAGCTCTCGCGCTACCCGCAGAGGACTCGGTGAAAATTGCCCTTAGAACTCAACAGATAATTGCTACGGAAACCGGCCTTGCTAAAACCGTCGACCCGATGGCCGGTTCATACTATGTAGAGTATCTAACAAATAGGATCGAGGAGGAAGTTGAAAAATATCTGAAAAAGATTGAAAGGATGGGTGGTGCATTATCAGCTGTAGAGAAAGGGTTTTTTCAAGATGAGATCAGGAAAAACGCATATGACTTAAAAAAGGAGATTGATGAAAACAAGCGCATCATAGTAGGCGTCAACAAATTTGAAGATCCAAATGATACTGGTCCCGTACTGAATGCAATGGATATGAAAATCGAAGAAAGGCAGATTTCTAGATTAAAGGATTTTAAGAGCTCTCGCGACAAGATAAAAGTTGAGCAGGCATTAAACGCATTGC
>DATDNG010000051.1:0-2698 GCA_036518375.1 Nitrososphaeraceae archaeon
GTAGGAAACCAGTGATACAGAATAGGATGTCTACAGAAAGTAAAATAAAATAAAATGGCTTTTAGAGCTCACTAAGCTGTTTGGCCTGCCGCTAACGATGATCTTGGTGGTGGTAGTTGAGCATTCAGATTACTTGGAGTAGTTGGATTTGCATTTTGTGCTGCAGCACCATTGCTTTTGTTGGGACAAGCATGAGCTGACTGTATAGGAGCGCTGCCGATCATTATAAGTGCGCTTGCAAACACTAACACGACTGCGGTTACAAGAAGTATCTTATTCATTGAAAGTACCATAGAAATTACATTATTTAAAAGATTTGGTGGTAAGGTATCTTATGAGGTTTGATTATGAAATGATCTTGCATAACTTGTCCAGTATTAGAACAAGGTCTCGGAAAACAACGATTTTTCGTCATAAAAAACTTTATTCCGCCCTCGGACAATCATGGCGAGTTGTCATCAAAGCAGTTGCTAACAGTAATCACAGTTTTTGTTGGAATAATCCTAGTCGCAGCTACGATAACCAGCCAAGCCAGCGCTGTTAAACCTCTTGGAACAGGACCATATTGTCCATCAGGTACTACCTATAACGATGCTACTGGCCGATGCGGAGGATCAGCAACATGTCCATCAGGTTTTAGACCTGATGCAACAGGAACATGTGTAGCACCCACCACATCAACATGTCCACCAGGTTTTACACTTAAAACATATGTGACATGTATGGCACAGCCAAGCCTCTCAAACTGTCCACCTGGTAGTATGGATATTAATCAACGGGGACAATGTACAGCATGCTTTGATAGAATCTTATTCCTCAATCCAAATGCTGGCCAAGTTTTGAAAAATAAAGGTGACGCCCTTACCAAACTGCAGCGTCACGCAGACGCTGAAAGATGCTATAAAAGAGCAAGAGGGCTTGGTATCACAACATAAATACATGGTTTGGATGTAAACTTATTATTTTGATACAGACATTAACTCAGGTATGGCTAACTTCTCATCATACCTATCATTATTGTTCTAATCATAGTTGCTGCTATAGTTATCTATCTTTTGGCACCACTCATCATAGCAATTGCAATAATTGCTGCTGGATATCTATAGATGGTATAAAGCTAAAAGTTCATGGACATAGTGCCGTTACTCGTAAAATAAGGCAGTTATTACAGTAAATAGCGGGTTAGTATATGGCTCGAGTCTTTACTATCGGACATTCAAACCGCGAGTGGGGTGATTTTATTTCTATTTTGAAAGACAATCATATAGACTTGTTGGTGATGTACGCCGTTATCAACTATTGTCGTATTAGATATACACTATAGGGTACCCTGTTAGGCTGTTGTGTCACCATCATGAGCGTGCTATGTCATTCATGGTATCAGGTGGAATCAAGGCAATAATCATGGTAATAGGTTATAGCAGGATAATATACTATCTATACAAACACTAATGTATGGATCTTTCTTGGAACGATAGACGTACTAGGCAATTTTTGACAAATGTGGGGCTTATTACAAGTGATGGACCTTACGGCCCTAATGTAATGGCAGCCGAATGGACGCATCACATATCTTATAGTCCTAGTCTAATTGCTGTAAATATTCGCGGCAGGGATACTACAGCGGAAAACATCATAGATTCTATGGAGTTTGGAGTTAACCTAGCAGCTGAAGATCAAAACATACTCTGCAGCCTTGCTGGAAAATACTCTGGCAAGCGCCTTGATAAAATAGCTTTTTTTAAAGAAATTGGCGTAGTCTTCTACAAAGCAAACAAGATCAAAGCATTATTGATAAGTGGTGCTGCTATGAATGCCGAATGCAAGCTCGTAAGGCAGGAGGAAATAGGAGATCACATACAGTTTGTAGGAGAGATAGTTGAAATCACAGCTGACGAGAAGATTAAGCCTTTGGTTTATCACAATGGCAAGTACTGGAAGTTAGGCGATAGCCTTCCTAGCCCACGACAAGAAATTTTGGATGGAATAAATCGGTTTGCTAATAAGTACCAAAGAAGTGCAGTGAAGTCAAATACGCAGAAGTAACAATTCATTTTGGATTTTGCCAACACCAGTATTAACATGCAATCTTTCTACCGTTGGCGGCATTACAGCAACACCTACTGATGGCACATGTAGAGCAACATTACCACCTGGCGCACCCCTTCAGCAATTTCTCGCTTTCATTCGTGAATGCGAACGTATACCAGGCGGAAAGGTAGCATGTGCAACGTGTACATTCCCATCAACATCACCAACATAAACCTGTCCTACCCCTACAGAATCAACACAAACCCCTACACTAGTTAACGGAAGATGTACAATAATACAGCCAGGAGCAACATAATAAATCCAATAGCTGAAACACACTTACAACTGAGCCTTTCTTATTTTTTGCTAATCTCTTCACTCACATACCTTTGACGCAACACTTTCAACCATTCTTTATGCATAAAGGAACGGTTTAAAGACCTAAGAAATAAGAAAAGTCTGAAGTAACATAAATGAAAAATCTATATGAACTAAAAGATCTTCTTTCCCAGCTTGATGGTACTGGCTACTTCACAGATTTTATAACTACAAAAGGTATTCAGGCTGGCATCATCCGATTGCACCCTAATGAAAAAGATACTCAAGAACCGCATTCAGTAGATGAGGTTTACTATGTTATTGAAGGTAGCGGCTTTATCAAACTAAA
>DATDNG010000052.1:0-2583 GCA_036518375.1 Nitrososphaeraceae archaeon
TATGGTTGTATATAAACTAGTGATAATATGATTGTATAGTGCTAACTATGTTCTTTAGTACCGAATCAGCAGTATAAAAATCAATACACACGTGATAATATTTTTTGTTGATATTTTAGATACTGGTTGTGAGGCTTTTTAGCTAAATTGACCTTGAGCTATTCTTCTTTTTTATATGCAGTATATCTATTGAAGTGCATAGGATGGAAGGAAGGGAAGGAACGTGCATATTATCACAGTTATAAAACTATTAATAAAAAAGATATGAGGGGTATTTGACCTAATGTCTATCTATAAAATAAGCTATTTTAGCCCCATTGCCAACTCTGGTTTGAGTTTCTTCTTTTCTACTTGTTGTCTTGCAAGAAGCGCGGTCACTAATGCTAATGCTCCTCCAGTTACGCTTGCCAGTCCTACTATTGCTGTACCATTAAATGCGCCTGCAATTGTTACACCCAGCGTACCTATGGCCAGCCCCCATGGAATTCTGTTGTTTATTTTATTCATATCATTCTAACTAGATATGGTTGTATATAAACTAGTGATAATATGATTGTATAGTGCTAACTTCTATCAGATTGCATCTTTTATTAAATTAGACAGCAAAATCCGTCAGTTGTAACTAGTGCCTAACTATGTTTAATAATGTGTAAGTCTTTAATATGATGCAGTACAAAAGTCGCTGAAATGACAAGAGTTGAATATCAAACAGAGAGTCTATGAATATTACACAGATCCAAAGAACATACAAGAAGCATGGCCTCAAGATATAGTTAAAGAATCGCAAGATATATCAGGTTCAAAAAATGAAGAAGGCTCAGAAATGAGAGTAAAAGGTCAATACATGGGAAAAGAAGAAGAAATGAGATTACAGGTAGTAGACAAAGAGGAGAATAGAAAGTTGGTTACTAAACAAATTCAAGGTCCTTTCAAAAGATGGGACAGTATCCAGGAATTTCATGGAAATGGAAATAATGCTACACAGATAAAGCATACAATTGATTTTGAGCTGCCAACAACTGGTAAGATTGCGAACATGTTATCAGGTAGTCAAGCAGATAACAAAATAAGAGAAGCAATAGAACAAGCAGCACAGACAGTAAAGCAAAAGCTAGAATCAGATCAAGCATAGATAGATGCATAAACAGGAGAGGAAAAAGTCATGTCAAGGAATAATAATGGTATCAAACACGAGGTAGGACATTTTGAAATACCAGCAGATAATGTAGATGGCCTGAGGAGCTTTTATTCATCACTATTTGGCTGGGAATTTGAAAAGGGCCAAACACAAGGATACTATATGATAAAAAATGCAGGAATAAGTGGAGCGCTAGCACAGAAAGAAAACCCTCAACAAGTATCAACTCAATTTGTCAACGTAGAGTCGCTAGAAGATTATATAAACAAAGCAAAACAACTTGGGGCAAGAGTAGTAAAAGATAGACAGGAAATATCAGAAGGATATTATGCTGTATTAGAAGACCCACAGAGAAACTCAATTGGAATATGGCAGAAGAAATAAAGCTAAACTATATCTTTCATTCTTTTTTATTCTGCATACTATAATGGTCATATATTTCTTGACATATGCAACGGAATTTTCAAATCAGGACAACCCATCTTCTATAAATAAATAATCGGAAATACTTTTACAAACCTCAAAAAAGCTTTAAAATGAAAATAGGCTATCCCTGTATCAATAATAGCATTCCTCGTAATGCTCCTTCCACTTTTAGATTAGCATCATATTCTGAAAGCAAGCTAATTCAAACTGTCAAATGCAATTTAATTCATTTTAATCAAATTCTAAAGTATAATGTTAGAAACAACTTGTTATTCTTTAGAATTAGCTCAGATCTGATTCCCTTTGCATCACATCCAATTTGCAAAGTTGACTGGTACAGAATCTTTCAATCTGAACTCCAACAAATTGGATATTACATTAAGGAAAACAACATCCGTATTTCTATGCATCCAGACCAATTCGTTGTTCTTAACTCTCCTGATAAAAAAATAGTACAGAATAGCATTAATGAATTGAAGTATCATTGTAAGCTCTTAGATGGAATGTCTCTAGATGAGACTTCAAAAGTGCAAATTCACGTCGGGGGAGTTTATGGAAATAGGATGGAAGCAATGGATAGATTCGTCAAAACATATAACAACCTGCATTTAGTCGATCATTCAATTAAAAAGAAGCTTATTATAGAAAATGATGACCACCTCTACAGTTTACGGGACTGTATCCACATAAACAAACAAACAGGTATTCCAATAGTTTTTGATAGCTTTCATCATAAATGTTACAATAATGGAGAATCTTTAAAAGACGCTCTTGAAGCGGCTATGCTAACATGGAATAGAAGTAGAGACGGTTTACCAATGGTTGACTATAGTAGTCCATATGTAGAAAATCATGATAACAAAAACAAAAAATGTAGACATGCAAAATCAATTGATATAAGATTATTCCAAGCATTCATAAAAGATACTGAAGGTTTGGATTTTGACATAATGCTTGAAATAAAAGACAAAGAAAAGAGTGCTCTAAAAGCAAAGGATGCTTTATGCAACTAGATGATA
>DATDNG010000053.1:0-4374 GCA_036518375.1 Nitrososphaeraceae archaeon
AGGATCATACATACTGCCATGACAAGGACATTCGCCTCTTTTCCTCCCAGGATCAGGCCAATATTTCCATAGACACCAGAGATGTAAGCAAACCATACTATACATGCGAAATGATGATACATCATTTTTCGTCCCTCCCAAGTCCTCCGGCAATCTTATAAATTGCCATATTCTGAAGGATTCTTTGTTTAATGTCGGATCGTCAGTTTTAGGATAAATGACTGCCTGGCTAGAATTGACTTGGAAAGTTTTAACATTGGCCTGAGTGCCGTCAGGAAGTTCAACCTTGGCTTTTGACGCCACCTTGCCAGCAGGGTTAGGTAAAAATTTACCCCAATCTACAAATGGTACAAAGGTCAAAACCGTACCTGCTGCCGCCAATAGCTTTAGAAAATCACGACGCGATACCTTGCCCGATCCTTCAATCGCGACCATATTATGAAAATGAGCTCAATGATATCTATAAACTTTCTCTTTTCTAACTTTCCAGCCGGTTTCTAATTTAACGCTGACTCATTCAATAAACGAAGTATTTAAAATATCGAGAAATTTGATGAAAGTTATCATTTTAAATCAACATTAAACCATTCTTAATTATTTTGTCAAATGGATTCTTGCAATTCCATTTAAGTAATGGATATATTTGATTTTAGGATTGATTGCCGTGTCAGGCAATTTTACTAACATATCATATTTCCTTGATCCCATTGCGATAATCCGTATGTTGCCGCTATCAGGTTCATAATTAGCCTGAATATTAGTTGAATTAGCTATTCCTCGGATTTCGGCTATGATTTCATAGAAGTCAGGACCTTCAATAATTTCTGGAGAAATTTGAGGAGCCGCATCTTCTATGCTAGGTCTTTCTTTTCTAATCACATTGCTTTTAACCACAGGTGGCAGCCTTCCGCCAATATTATGTCCTGATAATAGTTTCCAAATGTAACCGCTTCCCACTCCTACTGCAAATCCACCGATATGGGCAAGGTAAGCGACGCCTCCACCAGAAGACCCCATGACCGCAAAGATGATCTGTAAAACAAACCAAAATGGTATGAATGCTAAAGCAGGGATACGGATGGAAGTTATAAAAAAAGCTACAATAACGGTAAAAATCTTTGCTCTCGGAAACATTATTAGATAAGCGCCTAAAACTCCGGAAATGGCTCCCGAAGCGCCTACAGCAGGAATTTCACCACTTCCACTATTGATTGCATAGATGCTATGTATAAATGCAGCCAATAATCCCCACAAAATATAAACTAATAAATATTTAATGCGGCCAAACCTATCCTCAATGTTATCTCCAAATACAAACAAAAACACCATGTTCCCTGCTATATGAGCTATGCCCCCATGCATGAACATAGAAGTTATGACTGATACCAAGTCTCCCGCTAGAAGAAACCTTGGAATAACACCATAGTTCGAAAAAATTTCTGCTACTGCCTGTTCATTAGTAAAAAATCCTGTTACCTTTATCTCCCATATGAATACTATTGCATTAATCGCGATAAGAGTATAGTTGACATATGGGCGTCCATGAATGCGATCTGTATCATCATGAATTGGGAACATTATTATTTATTTCTATTTTGTAAGAAACATCTTAAATAAGTCTTGTCTTATCCCAATTAATTAAAATCCTCCAAAAGGATTTGGGTTTGAAATATTGCTATCTTTTTCACCGTGAGCCTTCTTTGTATGTCTCTTTAACCTTTCTTTGCTCTCAAAGGTCGTGTTACAATATTTGCACCTAAAATTTTCCTGGTTTCCTTCGTCTTTTTTCTTAAATAAGCGCATATTAAAATGCTGTGCCTAGGTGTAACCCTATTGATTAAAGTTACGTTTTCAATGTGTGTTCCACATGTTTATCTCACTACAAAAAAATAAAGCTCATATCCCTTCTCACTCCATAACAATCATAGTGAGAGTTGATTTAACACCATTTAGTTTTCTTAATTTCCAAGTGATCGTCTCTTTTACTTTCTCCATTGTATCTGATTCAACCTGAGCAACTATGTCATAGACGCCATACACCTGAAATACCTCTTTTACTCCCTCAAGTCTTCTCAGCTCACCGACAATTGAGTCTTCACTTCCCAGCTCGGCATTCATCAATACAAAGGCTTTTGGCATATGCGTTATTGAAGAATGAAATATAAAAACATGATGTGATAGTCATGTGTTTGTGTGAAATGAGTAACACGACTATTGATTATACTGATTAGGCTCTTGATGTTATTTCGATCTATAGTATATGTTCTATTGCCTTTTGAATATCTCCTGCATCGATTACGTTCCCTGCCATCATTGCTTCCAGTAGCCTTAGGACTATCAATTCTCCTGTAGCACCAGCAATTGTTTGCGGGACAATAACACAGATATCGTCTACGATTATGGTAACTTCGTTGTCTTTTGATCCACTCCAATCTTTTGGTATACCTATGTAATAGTAGTTCGAATCAGAATTGCTTAGGTCTTGATATAGAATTTGAACCATTGGTATAATTGTTTTGGGTGCCTTAAATTCTTAATTGTTGTAGCTCAAAATGTGTTGCAGAAATGGTGAAAAATAAAAAATCAATATTACTAGGTTATGTATGGTTCATTCCTATCATTAAATTGAAAAGTTGAATCAATATAATTTTACGGTAAAAATTGGCTAATCTAATATAATTTGACACGTGTATGCACATATTGATTCTGATCAAAATTTCTTGGGTAATGTAAAGATATTTAAATTTCTGGCTTTAATTTACCCTCATCGAACGGTCCTGCCTTTTCCCACATATATTCATAAAAGTCTTCACACCAATAATGAAATTCTATATCCTCACTATAAAACATTACATCCAGATCCGGTTCTCCCTTGAGGTTAGGAAACATCACACAAGCTTGCTTTTCGTTAAAAATTGTCATTACTTGTACTCTGTCTAGCATGCGCCTCTCAACCAGCCCTTTGGAAATTAGTTTGTGCCAACCAATTCTTTGCAGTATTTGACTTCTTCCCCTAGGTATCACTGCATTCTTTGCGAATATATACGAAAATTTAACCCCAGATTGTACTTTAGCGCCTATTATTTCTATAAGATCAAGCGGCACCTGTGACATTATTTCCTTAATATATTTGTCCGAATCAGCATAAAGCATCTTCCAACGTTGCAGGATCGCCATCACTCCATGAACAACTTCGCAGCTATGGAGAGCCCCGATCCTTTGTATAAATTTTAAAGGTAATTCACCCAAACCGTGATCAAGGAAATACTCTTTCTGTTCAAATAGAAAATGGTAGCTTGGAATAAGCGATACAATTGTCTTTCCATATGGAGTCAAGACTAGATCGCCTTCACCATCTTTTGATACTAATCCGGACTCTATCAAGCGCATCATATTTCTATGGGCTTCCTGTAAGGTGGCGTCAAGTTCCATAGCAATTTGAGAAAGCCGGTATCTTTTTTGGCTTAGTTTGTTTAACATCGACAGACGTATGTCGCCAGCAAGTTCGAAAAATAGAGAGCCAGCTCCCTCTTCCGACTGTTCTGACATTTAATTGACAATTCGTGTGTCCCAGATTTAAACTTGCTAACTTAATTCTAAAGTCTAAGAATAAACTTGGATGATTTTAAGAGGTGACAAATACAAAGATCCTACGATCACTTTTTTAGAATTATGTAATATCAATCATACCGACCCTTGCATAATGGGCTTATGGACATTTTAATCCACATTTAGTCACTATCGTTATTGCTTTGAATCTATGGAGAAACTCGAGAAATAGTTCGTGGAAAGAGCACTGTATCTTTTATATCTTCAATATTTGTTATCCATCTTATAAAACGCTCTATTCCCATTCCAAATCCGCCATGAGGAACTGAACCATATTTTCTCAGATCCAAATACCACTCGTAGTTAGCTGGATCCAGACCTTCTTGTTTTATTCTTCTTGTTAGCGTCATGATATCATCTTCTCTCAATCCTCCGCTCGTAATTTCTCCAAATCCTCGAGGAGCCAGCATATCTGCGGCTAGTCCTCTTCCCAGGCATTGACCATCCTCTTTAACATAGAAAGGTTTCAGCCCAAGGGGGTAGCCAATTATGAAAATGGGATTAGATAAATTCTTTGTAATTTCTCGTTCTGAATCAATATTGAGATCATCTCCCCATTGTATAATACGTTTCTTTCCATTATCTTCTATCCTAAATTCATTCTTTTGCAGAATTTCAATAGCCCTTTCATATGGTATTCTATCAAATGGTGTTCGAACTCTTTTAAGTTCATCGATATCTGTTTTCAACAAATTTAGTTCATCAAATCTTTCATTGATAATATTTCCAATAAGGTATGAAATTAGTTGTTCTTGTATTCTCAAA
>DATDNG010000054.1:0-6618 GCA_036518375.1 Nitrososphaeraceae archaeon
AATATTATCTAGAAAAACACTAGTAGTTGGAGCAAGCGTTATTATTAACAAAGAAAAGGATATTACAAATATTGCTGATATCTTCTTCGGAGTCAATTTATGCATGATTATATCGTTATATATTTAAAATTTATCACCACCTGGCTCTAATTTAGGCTAGCAATAGCCACATCTTACACATGCAAATTGCGTTCTGTTCCCACAGGATTTAAATTCGTTATATCTTATTACCAGCGTATCTCTTAAGTCATGTAGCATATGGTTATTCTAATTTTCCTTCAATCAATGGTCTTATCGGAACTTTCTTTTCTGACTCAGTTTATTGAATATGTCTGCAGGCTGTGAAGATTCCTCTATCACTATACCAATCTCGATCTCTATTACATCTCTTCCTTCCGTTGCGCCGATGAGTATTATCTGAGCGTTTTGATAGTCTATGAAAGAATAGGAGTCTTTGGTCACTTGTACATGTTCGCTGTCAAATCACCTATAACACGCCAGAAGTATCAAAGCATGCTCTGCTTTAGTGACAGGGCAAATATCAAGGGCTGACCAGATACACTGTGATAGGTCATGCTATCCTAGTTGCTATAGTTTAGATTTTTCAGGAGGACAAGCAAACCCAGGCTCATCATGTCCTAGTGGCTATAGCTGAGTTTTGTTGTTTACGGTCACTGTAGTGTATAATTCACAAGAGGTTTATTTCAAAGGGGTAACAAAAGCTATCTGTTATTTTCGTTTGCTGTCAGGTCTGAAGGTATTGAAGCCATTTAGCTTTAATAGATAAGAGGATACGGAAGTATAATCCATCAAAGATAGTCCGAACGCCTCCGAAGCCCTATAAACAGCCTCAGCTGAAGCGGTAGTTGGAAGTGTTAGACCTGATGTATATGCTGTGCGCAGAGCCAGATCTAAATCCTTTACCATATTCATGAGATAGAATGATGCATTATAATCGCCGTTGACAATTCTTGGCCCCTTTCTCTCGCTTATCCCAGTCTTAAAGTATGTGGAATTAAGAACTTTGACATAAGTAGCTGTATCTACTCCTGTTCCCCTAGCAAATACCAATCCTTCTGCTAAAGCCAAGGCCAATAATGCAATATGGATATTAAATGCTAGTTTAAGTGCACTTGCAGTCCTGTGATCGGATCCCAGGTAAAAGATTTGTGAGCTTAAATCGCTCAGAATAGGCTCGGCCAGTTCGTAAGCTGTCTTGGGACCAGATCCAATCAAAGTGATTTCCCCTCTTTCTACTGCAGTTGTCCCCCCTAATATTGGAACAGATAGCATCCTGATCTGTCTGTTCGAATAGAGATCGGCTAATTTATTTGATTCCTCTGGCGAAATCGTACTGCACTGTATTACAATGAGATCTCTGTTCGTAGTCTCAATCAATCCTCCAGTTGCAAAGGAGACGTTTGCTACAGCTTGATAGTCCTTCACACAAATTATGGCTATATCAGAACTATCACCTACCTCTTTGGGCTGATTCGCTATCTTTATTTTTGTTGTTCCGGTTGTAACAACCATCTTCTCTGCCTTTGACCTATCTCTATTAAAAGCAATAATTTCATGGCCTTTCAGAGCTAGTCTACTAGCTATTGATGACCCCATCAGTCCCAGACCTATTACGCCAACATTCATCTATGAAAAAAGTCTCGATTTGCAATAAATATCTATATTATCAGCTGATGCTCCAAGTCTGCAGCATATACCAGTGATTATTTCACAAAACAAGATACCTTTACCCTCTTAATGCAAGTATTTGTGCCAAAACCCATTGCAATGCTTTTTCTATTCTAACCCATAATCTATCTGTCTCAGCTCTTTGGTTTGTCTTCTTCATCTTGTATTTCTATGGATTATTTTCTTCTCCATATTGGATGCAAATGCAAACACAAGGGCAAATCGAATAGCAATCAGCAGCAGCAACAATAACAAAAAGCAAAAATAAAAACAGCTAACAAAGTATTTTGATCTTGATTGCTTTTTTTGTTGTATGCTCTATTAGCAAGATCAAAAAAAGGGATTTATATTTGACGTATAAACCCAATATATGAGTTCAACATCCTCATCATCTTCATCAAATACAACATCATCAACAACAACAATAGATAATGAAAAGCTTCAGCAATTTATGGGAAAAATATTATCTGATTTTGGAGGGTCAACTTAGACAACATACCAAATCAATCAACCACTATACTAATAATAATATGAAAATGGTTGTAGTCTACATTATCTTTTTATGAACTATCGTTCTTTTAATGACAGGATGGGTAGCAAATATAGTTCTTATAGCAATTTTTATCTCAACTTTCCAGAAAGTTTGTCCTCAACTGAGAGTCTTTGATCCAATTACGCTCTGATCTTGTAGCGTTTCATATATTATTGCTCAGAGAAGGCTTCTATTGGTGTTTTACCTTGTAAGAATAACTCATAGGCTTGTGCACCCCTGATTATACAACAGCGATATAATGGAAAAAATGATGACGATAGCTCAGTATGTATTGACAGCTTTTAATCTTCCTCTTATAGATTGACCTCCAACAAGATGTTTTTGTTGCATTCTCTGGACTGCAGTATCTTTTGCAGTAACTACAGTAGTTGATGATATAGATATGGAACTCTTCATAAATTATACTAAATGATTTATCTTTAAAATAAAAAAGCGGCAGGAAATAGATACACAATGATGACATACAAGGATACATAATACACCATTAATACTTTAAGGTGGAATCATCATATCAAATACATTATCCATAAGGAACATGATAAATTGTTGGTCACGGTTCTGTGATCTGACATTTGTAACTATGGAATAGAAATTCATGGTGTTGACTTACGCATTGGTAGACAACAGTCTTAGTTAGCTAGTGGCAGAACACTAGGAAGAACGATCTATTGTATTGGGAAGAACCAGTTCTACTGTATAGCACCGATTTGCTTTAACATTCCCACTTGGTCATAAAATAATCTCTCTTCTAGGATTTTTCCATCCTTCCAGTGAGCAACGGTACAGAACTCTAAATGAAACTTCTTGTTAGTAGGTTGAATCATTTTCCCGTCAAGGCCTTTCATTGAACCTTTGAATGTACCTGTAAAGTCTGCTATTGAGCATGTGTGGTCTCCTTCTGCAATGAGTATCTTGTAAGGATTATTGACAAGGCGATTATCAGGAAATATTTTGAAAAATTCTACGGATTCTTCACGATGGTTTTCTACTCCTTTTGTCGGATCCGCTTGACCCGGCCAGAATACCACCACATTATCAGCATGTCGTTCTTCGAATATGTCCCAGTCTTGTGAATTCCAAGCATTATCTAGAGTTTTCATTAACTCTTTATTTTTCTCTTGGACGCTCATTTTTGTAGTATACAGTATTGAACTACATAAAGAGTTTCTTTAATGGCTCTTAGCTGAGAGTAGTCAAATGGTTGTAGTAGGAAAATGTGAAAGGATGAGTTTCTTTTTATCTGAGCAGCCAAGACCACCAACCTGCAGCAATAGGAATATCGCCAAACATCTTTATTCGCGCATCAGAACCGTTTTTCTTTATTTGGTCTTGAAATGTATCAACTATTTTTAACGTTGCAGCTTTTTTGTTTTTGTGCGAATAGTTAGGGGGCAATAGTACTTGGAAAGTCTTTTGTACAAAATCACGTTTAAAGAATACATCATAAAACCACCAACCAGCTGCTAATGTTGCTCTTTCACTGAATTTGTATGCATTTTCTGAGTGCGTCCTTTGCTCAAATTGATGTAAAACTTTTTTTAATATAACCAAGTCTTGATCAAAGTTGTTAGAAGCTATGCTAAAAAATGGAATCATTTCCTCGTAATCTTGTCTACTATCTTTGTTATTATCCAATATAATATCCATATTGTATCAGCTACTATAATATATGATTCCTCAGCAGGCAATGGTAATGTCAGACTTATTGGCAGACAGAATACTAAAACAATTCCCAAATAAATTCTGGAAGAACAAGTAGCATCATGACATCATTATTACCTACCTCTTCTTCTTACTCTACAACCAATCATAAATAATATAAAAGGAAAATCATGCTTGTAATACCCTAACCATAAGATTCAGTAATAGATGTATCATAATTGCTATCCTTATCCTTTTGAATGGGTCTTGTTCCTTTGTTTTATCCATATTCCTAACTATTAAAAACTATCATAATTTCTCCAATCCTCTTTCGCATCATATGCACTGTTCGGGAGTGTGGTATGTACTGTAATGTATCGTTCTGCGTTCTTCTTAAATTGGCGCACGAAAAACAAAGTAGAATCATATTATGATAATTGATTACACCTGTGTGGCTCCTTGGTACTTGCTAGCAATGGAATCATTTTACCAGACTCAGACTTGTATTGAGGGTCAAAGATTATTGCAGCTCCACATTGCCTACACAATATAGCTTTTGTAAATGTGCATTTATGTGGTCGTAGTTCGCCATTATTGTTATTGTCTTGCTCTAGCGGAATCTTTTTGCCGTTTTTTGATAGATACATATCACTAAATATAATCTCTCTTTTGCAATCGCGACACTTCATAAAGATCCTCCTCGTCCTAGAGTGCAGATATAGGGTTCACTAGTAATTGAATTTTCTTGTGGCTCTTGTTACATCGTAATGTAATTTAAAGAAATAAAAAGCTAAGTGACTGAAAATTACATGCGCGAAAAACAGTTTAGTGTCTACATTAAATACTGCATGCGACATAATAAGCGAGACCCATTGTCCACCGTTAATACGAGAATGTGCCTCGACATTCATAATCTTTGAGAGGAAGAACCAGATCTTTAATACAAGATCGCTTCATCCTGTTTCACTGCTGGCGAAACCATTGACTTTACCGCATAGTCAATTTTGAACTTTTTGTTATTGTTGGTTATGATTCTCGTAGATATAAAAGGATAGATAGAACATAACAATATCTTCTATTGAACTATAAGATATGCCGTAGTATTTTCTACCAGAGCAGTAAGGTAACCGCAACTGAGATAAAGACAAGACAATGACTTAATGGTAGATATCAATACCAATAATAATAATAATAATAATAACAATAGTACTAGGACCGGTGGCGGTGCCACAAATAAACCACTTCCAGTACTTTTGATACATGGTTATGGTTCAGATGCATCAGTATGGTCAAAATGGGAAGATTTACTTAAAAAAGACGGTATTACTTTTTATCCAATAACATTCTATAAATCAGCAGCCTGGCTGTATCCACTACACGAGCTTGATGGCGTCGTTCCTATAATATAAACTTATATGTATATACACCTATCTACAAATCTAAAATAAATAGGTGTGTACACAACTACCTATCAATAACTAACATATGCAAGGGGTTGTTATCACAGACATCGCGAGCAATAACGCATTTAATTCAGATCGAATCAAGCAGCGATAGACGTAAATGAATTGTCATTATAACTAGTAACGGTAGAGCTCAGATGAACAAGGCATTTCCATTATAGGAAAAGGCTCAAGTGTTATTATGGAAAAATTTGGTAAAGGAAATTGGAAAGAAATCAATATGGGGCTCAGCAAGATTAGTAAAATAGCCATGCTGAATTAGGCCAATAATACGTTCATGGGAATGTAAGATCGAAGGATGGTCAAGATTCTGGAAATGTGGATGCTATAGAAGAAGATACTATAATAATTACAAGTGAATGAGACCGCCAAGAATACAAGGTACCAAAGTCAGAGATAGAAGGATATGATGGTGCAGAAATGCATTTGAAAATTACTTTTGGAGAAATGGAAAAATATAAAGTACAAACTGAGAGAAGATTTCCAAAAATTTTTTTGTTGCGAATACCTTAGTGGAACATCCAGAGATTTGACTTCAGTGATTTGTTTGATCTATGTATGATAATCCTATGGCTTAATCCAGGACCAATATCTTTGTTCAATTCTTTTGTAAATGATAGGGAGACGAACCTGAAAACTAGTCTCTCCAGGCTTAGAGTCAAAACGTATGTCTCCTTTGTGAGTGCCCACAATAATCCTGTGGCTTATACTTAATCCAAGACCAGTACCTTTACCAAGTTCTTTGGTTGTAAAGAATGGTTCGAAAATACGAGGTTGTACATCTTTTGGAATGCCTCGACTACCGCTGTCCACTATTTCTACAAGTATATGAGCATTACCCTCGTTTTTGGTACGAATCAAAATAGTTCCATGGCTGCCTATACCATCAATTGCATTATCTATAAGATTAGTCCATACTTGATTCAGCTCATTTCCAATAACATTGACATGTGGCAAATTAGAATCATATTCTCGAATTATTGTTATATCAGCTTTTTTCAATTTGTATTGAAGCATGGTTAATGTGCTTTCTATCCCATCATGAATGTTGACGTCCTGTAGAGGAGCCTGATCCATATACGAATATGATTTTACCGCAGAAATTAGTTCACTAATACGTGCAGTGCTGCTCTTAATCTCATAAAGCAAATGATCCACCATTGTCGTAGCATTAAGCCATCTAAGGATATCTTCGAGCAAAAGATCTTGCTCTATGACATTACTATCGGTACTCGTACCTGATAGAGCGCGTAAGCCAACGTTGTTAGATAT
>DATDNG010000055.1:0-21614 GCA_036518375.1 Nitrososphaeraceae archaeon
TTATTTATTTTGTTGTTGATGGCTCGTATTAGACATTTCAAAAACCTTGAATGCAATTCCATCATAACCTTTACAGGATATTACTTGTAAAAGTAGATAGCAAGAATGAGGAATCTCATGAGAACCAAGTATTAGCGGATCCTAGACTGCCATTCTGCATAGAACCTTCAAAGTAAAAATGATGATTGCATTGTTGCAGCAAATTGGTTCTGGTTGTGGTGTAATATTCACACTTAGATGATAGCTAGCTGAAGTTATAGCTGATGTTATAATAGCTAGTAATAATTAAGTTGTTATCCTTTAATATTTGACATATTCTTTTAGAACAACTAACTTTTGGCTCCTATCCAATTTGTAGCGACGCTTCATGTGAGCAGATCATTGTCTGGGCATTATACCCTCTAGTGGCGTGGTGACCAAAAGTTGCTTCTTTACCCAATTCGGTATAAGTCTATACTTGATTTTATAAAAACGATTCAATTATCGCTTTCTCTTAGTTAATGACACGTTTTTAGTCCAATTAAGAGGTGTTAGCCACCTTTTGCTGAACTTCTTATCCTTTCCATGAACTATCGTTTCAAAAGATGACTTGAGTCGTTTTGTAATTATACCAGCTTTTCCATCACCGATTAGCCTATTATCAATTTCTCCTACCGGTCTTACCTCAGCAGCAGTTCCAGTTAAAAACAATTCATCAGCTAAATATAATTCATCTCTCGAAATATCTCGGATCTCATAGGGAATTTTATACTCTTTTGCTAGGGTTAGTATACTATCTCTTGTAATACCATTTAAGGCTCCAGACTCTACAGGTGGGGTAATCAGCGAATTGTCTTTCACAATAAAAATGTTTTCTGCGCTGGCTTCCACTACCATTCCATTTCTATTAAGCATAATTGCTTCATCAAATCCTGCTTTTAGCGCTTCAACTCTAGCTAACGCAGAGTTAGCATAATTTGCTGTTGCCTTCGCATGCATAGGCATTGACATAGCATCAATTCTGGTCCACGCAGAAACCATAAGTCTTGCTCCACTTTCTGGATCTGTCTGGTTTTTTATATATTCATCCCACTTCCAAACAGCAATTGCCACAGAAACCTTATTGGGCAGAGGGTTGACACCCATTTTACCGTAACCATAGTATGCTATAGGGCGTATATAGCATTCTTCTATTCCGTTCGCACTGATTGTATCAATTACAGCATCTTGTAATTGCGTTTTAGAATATCTAAGATCCATAAAATAGATCTTACAACTATCTAGTAATCGCTGAATATGATCTGGCAAACGAAAAACTGCTCGACCCTTCATAGTTTTATAACAACGAATGCCTTCGAATACGCCTGTTCCATAATGCAAACTATGTGTAAGGATGTGGATCCTTGCCTCATCCCATTTTACAAGCGATCCATCTATCCATATTCTTCCAAGAGTCATGTTATTTTACTGCTGCCATGAATTTTGGTTCGTTTGGCATGAATTGCTCTTACAGCGTCTCTCACATTCGTACCCCTATCTTCTACAACTATCAAAATTCTGGAAGTCTCTTCTTGGGCGTCTAGATTAAGGATATTAATATCATGCTCACCAACTGTGCTACTAGCTGTAGATGCAATTTTTGGCATACGCCACATCTGATCGCCAATTAAAGTAACTACACCTCTTTCATAAACAATTTCTACTTTTGGGTAGTATGCTTTGAAATGGCGTTCGTGTCTTCTAACATAATCTGCTTCAAGAAAAAGCAGTCTTGTAATTTCTGTATCATCCTTTCTATATGGTGATAATTTTACAAAATTGTCATACTGCTTATCTTTTTCAATCGATGCTATCAAGTGTGAGGCTGCAATGCTTTCCATCCTTACAATTGCGCAGTTTTTCTTTCCTGTAACAATCTTTACAAAATTGTCTTCTTCTATAAGTGGGTTTTTTTGAATCATTGTAATATTGGATGGACTCGAAGTATTTGTAATAACCATTGGAATGTCCAAGTTGTTATTATCTACCTCCTTTATAGCCACTGGATCAAGGATTTTCATACCAAACATACCGGCTAGTTTTGCTTCATTGTATGATAGGCGTTTTATATATTCGAGATTGTCACTTACGATCTTTGGATCTGCACTTAATACAGCGTTATCTTTCTCAAAATCCACTTTTGGATCGTAATTACCTTGTAATAGTATTGCGATATCTATTGCTGTTCTATCCGAACCACCACGTTCATATGTTGTTTCAAGTCCATCAATGGTTTTGCCAATAAAACCGCCCATTGACACAACTTCGTTATATTTAATTAGATCAAACAGGTGCCCGCTATTTTGCTTTGACTCTTCGAGCATAAAGTTGGCAGCCTCAAAGTTATCGTCTGTAATTATCGGCCATTTTTCAATATCAACATGATCTGATCGTATACCGTAGCTACGCATAATATAGTCCATAAGGTAAGACATTGTAATTTCTCCACTATATGCTAGTATTCTAGATCTTATCACATCGACAAAACGCTTATTCTCAGCTGCCTGTTTTAGTGAGATTATTACTTGACGATAGAAGTTATCAAGATTTTTCAAATAGACATCACGGAATTTTTCAGAAACATAATCTTTAGCAATTCGCTCATAAACTTCACGCAAAACTTCGATATCTATAGGATTGGAAGACGCGTAGCTTCTTCCCACTTTTATGGCAACATCAGTCATAGATCTTGACTCCTCTTGATAAATAATAAGTGGAGCAGAAAAAACAGCGATGACCTTTGCCTGTTCTAACATATGCTTTATTCGATCGATAATTTTTGGAATTAAAATACCATCTACCCCAACTGCACTACCTCCAAATTTAGCTACTATGATAGGAATCAATTTATTTGTATTGCTTTTGATTTTTACCATTCCATATATTAAATATACATAAATGGTTGCATCACTTATATTATTGGTACATTATCTTTGTTTTGATTATATTTACAAATTTCGTAGTTAGTAAAAATTAGAAGATATTATTAAACCGCTTAGTAAGTGTAGTTACAGATAATGAGATCACATTATCCAAGGCGCGCGTGATGGATTGAATCGATTTGTAGTTGCAACATCAATATAATATCATAAATGATAATTCAGCCCCTTTTCCTTGTTTCAAAAAAGCTGTCCTCGGGCTTCATTAAGCTTATCCCCGTTAGAGATCTTATTGCAATTATCACAGGGTATTAGACTATAATATATTCTGTTTATTTTGAATAAACACTCTATCTATTATTTTCAACGATCTAACTTTGATTCAGCTTTATTCGGCAACGATTTTTTCAATGGTACATCTTCTTATCCTACGAGTTTTTTCAGGATACCCAGTATTTGCTTTATTATCCAAACTATTGTAGCAGCAATGTTTTGATTCGTATATGAATATCTCCTCTCATCTTATAACATAGCTAATGATACCAGTCGTCAATATTGACTAATAACATAGCTAGACATCAATCCTTTTAATGAATATGAACCTATAGAGTTTATGGAAGAGGATGATAATACTTTCGTGCGACAGCAACGAGAAAAGATAAATAACATATTTGATTACTGGTCTGAATTAGTTAAACTGCCTACAGTCGGCCCGTTTCAAGCATTTTCAAGAGACTATTTCCTTTATATGCAGGAATTCTTCAATCTTGTCCAGACTCTATTTCAGTTACAAAAGGATCTCAAAGATTACTCGATTCAATTGAATAATGCATATTCAAAGGGAATGAAAGAAATTGCTGAGAAAACGCCCGAGAAACAATATAACTCAGATGCAGATCCTAAAAACTATAGAAACATTGCTATAGATGCATTTGAAAATGCTTTTACCGAATTATTCGGTTCTGGGGAATTTGGAGTCATTTATGGCAGGATCTTAACAGATAAGTTAGATTTGTCAAAACATTTGCAGAACATTGCCGAACAGAATTTCAAAGCATTGAACCTACCAACTCGAAGTGAGATTGATGAAATATCAAAAGACATTCACGAGTTGAAAAGGACTGTTCGTAATATGAAAAAGAATCTAGAGGTGTTCAGTGATATTCAGTAAGACACAAGGTAGTGTTGTTTTTTATTTGTAGGTAAGAAACTGGACCGGTGAAATTTATGGAAGAATTACAAAAAGAACAACATCAGTCACAACAGGCATCCCAAGAATTACATTTAAACCCGATTTTAGGAGCTATTATCATTGCTAGAATAATGATGTGCTCAAAGCGCACGGTTATAGTTTGATGAAGAACTGTCACATACTTGAAGATATATTTTCAAATATGAATTTTGTAGGAAATCTAGGACGTAGGGCACAAGTGAAGGGTGAGGAGATTTGCTGTTGTTACGAAATAATAGTAAGCAATTTGTAAAATATGTGACTGCGAATATATTACTTGTTGTATATGCGTAGTTGCTTAGCAGTTGTTGTTGCCCGCAGAAACCTTATGCATCAACCAATTGATCATTTTCATATATTGCGATAATATCAAAGCTATCACTAGTAGTTCACTTGGAAAATTTTGTTTGTTAGCACTGACTACAATACTAATATAGTTGTAATACTCGGTCAACATCTTTTTGAATAATTCTTTATCTTGCTCGGAATCTAGTCTGTTTGTATAGTTTGCCCACATTTCTACTTCTGAAGTGTTATTGTTTTGGTTAAAAAATTGGTTTCCCATATGAAATAATCAATTGTTTTCTTTTCTCCCAATCTTTTATAGATTGAAACACTTGTGAGGGAGGGTATATGTTGAAATTCTGCATGCCATTACCAGATGTGCGTCTGTGTGTATGTCACATTGACTTTTTATACTCCTGTTCACTCCAATCAATTAGGGACTGCAAGTCATCAGCTATGTAATCAACTTCAATAGGTTCTGTTACAAGCTTAAGTTTGGCTGCGGCTATTAATATTATATTAACTCGCCCTTTTAGCTTTGACTTCATTGATTTGGCAGCAGTGGAGAGGAAACGTAAAGAGCTTTCTTCTGTAGAATAAATACAAATGAACATGAGGCCGCGTTTATTCTCCCAAACTTTAGTTATATAGCGTTGAAAATCGATATCAAAAAATGGATCTATGTGTTGTTCTACATTACCTACGTATAATGAATTCCAACCCAGTATTTTTAAAGTAATCATACCGATCTTAGCATTATATATTTGATCCTCCGAGCCGACTACACCAATAGCATGTGCATTAGGTTTGATCTCCACAGGTTGTAAATTAAATTTAATTAAATCTATTAGTTCCAGTATCATATTTAGAAGAGAAATTCTTTCTGTCCTACCTAGTCTGCCCCTATTATAGAGTTCATTAAGAGTATTTATAGTGGGTAGAATTACTTCCGTTAAAACTTTTAGTTGATCAGTACTTAAATTTATTATACTTATTATTATTCTTCGGCCTTGGTTCTGGTCTCCTAACAATATTGCATTTAAAAATCTTTGTTGAACTTCAAGAAAATTTATTGGAAATTCAAAAGACACTCCAGTTTCAAGATACCATACATTTACAGAACCCAACTTTTTTTTCCTAATCAAACCAATTGTAGATAATATGTTTAGATACTTTGTGATAGTCATTCTGTTAATTCCTGTTTTGTTAGCAAGTTCTACACCTGATAGACCAGTATCATTCATTTGTAAAATATAGATAATTTTACGTTTGACCTCCTCCATTGTATACCGTCTGTACACTACCCCGTAAAGCAGTATATATAATAAAAAACTTTATTGTTCACTATTTGGAATTGCACAGGCGTTCTATATTATCTCTTGGAGTATTAAGAGCACTCAGATGGTGGACGGGATATTCTTCAGAAATTCCAATTATAATTGCAGTCAAATGATATTCTTTCTGAAATGTCATATTGAGCAAAGGTTGCTTCGACTTTAATAAGACGTTATTGAATACTAATGAAATAATGCTCTCAATTGCTAATATTCAAATTATTCCTGACCAAAAAATATAAATGTAGTACTATTAATCGCAACGCGTAATACATGGTAAACGATAAAGCAGTACTTGCATATTCTGGGGGATTAGACACTTCAGTCTGCATCAGATATTTGCAGAAGTTATATCACTTTGATGTTATCACTGTAACAGTCGATTGTGGACAAAATGATGATTTTAAGGAAATTGAAAAAAAAGCGAGGGCAATTGGTGCAATAAAACACATCTACATCGACGCTAAAGAAGAATTTGCATCAAATTATGTTATACCGTCCATTAAGGCAAATGGATTGTACCAGAATAAGTATCCTTTGGCAACAGCTCTTGCTCGACCACTAATTGCGACTAAAGTAATAGACGTGGCAAATGTAGAACAAGCAGTTGCTGTTGCTCATGGATGTACTGGAAAAGGCAATGATCAGATTAGATTTGATATTACGATGCGATGTCTAAATCCAAAATTAAAAATTGTTGCACCAATAAGAGATATGAACTTGACGAGGGATACCGAGATTAAATTTGCTGAGGAACAAAATATTCCCATCGATGCAGTAGCAAACAAGTATAGTGTAGATCTTAATATTTGGGGGAGATCGATTGAAGGCGGAGATATAGAAGATGCTTATTTGGAGCCACCAGAGGAAGCTTTTCAATTAGTAAAATTCAGCCATGGCAATGCCGGTTATATTGAATTAGAATTTAAGGATGGCTCTCCAATCGCTGTAGATGGAAAATATATGAATATTAATAATCTAATAGAATATGTTAATAAGAAAGTTGGTGCTTTTGGAGTAGGTATAGTAGATCACATAGAAGACAGAGTTGTTGGAATAAAATCCAGAGAAATTTATGAAGCTCCAGCAGCTATTGCAATAATTGAAGCACACAAAGATCTTGAAAAGATGGTGTTAACCAAGCATGAACTACGGTTTAAACAACTAGTTGATGAACAATGGAGCTGGATGATTTATTCAGGTTTATGGCAAGATCCACTTAGAACTGATTTGGATAGATTTATAGATGAAACTCAGACCAAGGTTAGTGGAAAAGTAAAATTAAAGATGAGGAGAGGAGCACTCAGTGTAATTGGAAGGGAATCTGCATATTCTCTTTACAAGAACGATTTAGCCACATTTAGTACTGGATCGACCTTTGATCAGGGTTTGGCGAAGGGATTTGTGGAACTATGGGGCTTGCAATCAATAACTGCAAATGCAGTGGTTACTGAAGTCAAGTTTGACCAAAATGGAGGCAAAAATTCAAGATGAAGACACAATGTCAAGAATGTGGATCTGAAATTAATGTTCCTGATGATATAATGGTTGGAGAAATCCTGACATGTCCCGATTGTGGCGGAAATTTTGAACTTGCTTCAAAATCAGAAGAGAAGATAGAATTGAAACCAGCCGAAACTATAGGAGAAGATTGGGGACAATAGATGGTAAAAGTTTGTGTACTCTATGACAAGGTGCGGTTTGAGGAGAAAGCCCTTTATGATACGGCTAAAAAAAAAGGTATAAAGGCTCAAATTATTGACGCAAAAACGATTACTGTCAATAATGAGAGTAAAAGAGAAACGCTGCAGTTAGGAGATGTGGTCTTACAAAGATGTATAAGTCACTTCAGAGGGTTGTACCTTGCTGCATGCTTAGAATTTTTGGGGTTCATCGTTATCAATAAATTTAAAGTTGGAGAAACTTGTGGCAATAAACTAATAACATCACTAACACTCACAAAGTCAAAAGTACCAACTCCAAAAACGCATTTCGCTTTTAGCGCGGAATCTGCAGTTGAAGTCATAAACGGTATAGGCTTTCCAATTGTTCTGAAACCGATTATTGGTTCCTGGGGTAGAGGAGTATTTCCCATAAGAGATGAAGAAGTGGCAAATATGATTATTGAAATGCGTGAAGAAAACGATAGTCCTTTTGCACGTATTTATTACGTTCAGGAAATGATCAAAAGGCCTCCTAGGGATCTTAGATGTATTGTAGTAGGAGATGAAGTTGTTACAGCAATTTATCGTTATTCTGCAGAGAACGAATGGAGGACAAACGTATCTAGAGGGGGAAAAGCAGAAGTTGCTCCAATCACAAACGAACTAGAAGATATAGTGTTAAGAGCAGCAAAAGCTGTAGGAGGCGGCATATTGGGAGTTGATTTGATGGAAGATGAAAAAAGGGGACTATTAGTTCATGAAGTAAACAATACTGTAGAATTTCGAGGAGCTTCCAATGTTTCAGAAGCTGATATTGCTGGCGCAATGATAGATTATGCACTGACAATTGCAAAAAGATGAATTTTATAATTAGTGATCCAAGTTGTATGTATATTCGATACGAAATACAAGTATAAGGCAATAACTTCCCATCAACTTCAACGATAACAAAATTCATAAGCCACTCTGTTAGCAAAGAAAGGGAGAACTATTAGAAATGGAAGTTGGTGTAGTTGGTGCATCAGGCTATGTAGGTGGAGAACTATTGCGCTTGCTTGTTTCCCATCCGAAAGTTCACATCAATATGGTAACGTCAAGACAGAAGGCTAGGGAATATGTGCATCGCATTCATCCTAGTCTGAAAGGTTTCATTGATCTTACTTTTTCACCAATGGATATGGAAAAGTTGGCAAATTCCTGTGATATAGTATTTACCTCGGTTCCTCATGGCATGGCTAATAAAATTGTGAAAGATCTATATGATAGAGGTATAAAAATAATTGATCTGTCTGCAGATTTTCGTTTGAAGAATCCGAAGGATTACATAAAGTGGTACGGATGGGAACACCCTTTCCCGGAATTGTTATCGAAATCGACATACGGAGTTCCGGAGTTCCACCGGGATGAGATTAAAAAATCACAGTTAGTTTCATGTCCCGGGTGTATGGCAGTTACATCTTTAATTGCAATAAAACCATTGATCGAACATAATTTGATTGAAACAGACCATATTGTAGTTGACAGCAAGATCGGATCATCAGGTGCAGGTACCAAATCAAATGCAGGAACTCATCATGCTATGCGTTATGGTGTAATTAGACCATACAAACCAGTAAAGCACAGACACACAGGAGAAATTGAGCAAGAATTAGGACTTGTTGCCAAGAAAGAAATTAAAGTAAGCATGAGCCCCCATGCAGTAAACATCGTTCGAGGCATTCTTACTACTAACCATACATTCTTAAAGAAAATAATTAATGAATTAGAACTGTGGAAAATATATAGAAACTCTTACAAAAATGAACCTTTCATTAGGTTTATCCATGATAAGAAAGGTCTCTACAAATTTCCAGATCCCAAGTTCGTGATTGGCTCAAACTTTTGCGACGTAGGATTTGATATTGACGATGACAATCAAAGGCTTGTAGCTCTATCCGCATCTGATAATTTGATGAAAGGAGCGGCGGGATCCGCCATACAGAATATGAATATAATGCTTGGCTACGAGGAGATGGATGGATTGAAATATACTCCACTTACACCAGTATGATAGTAGTCAAGATTGGTGGCAGTGTAGTAGATGGACTCCATTCTAGCGCACTTTCTGACATCAAAAGATTAGTCAAGAAAGAAAGATTGGTTCTTGTCCATGGTGGCGGTAAAGAAGTTACCAACGTTGCAACAAAACTAGGCAAAGAACAAAAGTTCATTATTTCACCCAGCGGAGTAAAGAGTAGATACACTGACAAGGAGACTGCTGAAATCTATACAATGGTTATGTCCGGTAAGATCAATAAAGCAATTGTGGGGATGCTTTTGCATCAAGGCATAAAGGCTGCTGGTATTGCGGGAATAGATGGTAGTCTTTTGAAGGCTGAACGTAAAAAAAAACTTCTCATAATTAATGAAAAAGGTAGAAAGATGGCAATTGATGGCGGATATACAGGCAAAATATGTGCAGTCGATCCATCATTGATTAATACACTACTAAACGCGGAATATGTGCCTGTAGTTTCACCAATAGCATTAAGCGAAGAATTTGATGTTCTCAATGTAGACGGGGATCGAGCTGCAGCATATGTTGCAGGTGGATTAAAAGCTAACAAGATCTTGTTTATTACTAATGTTAGCGGGTTGATATTAAATGATAAGCTTGTTACAAACATGACACTTGATCAGGCAAAGATAGCATTACCAAAAATTGGATATGGCATGGAAAAGAAAATTATCGCATGTACTGAGGCAATAGAAATGGGAGTTAAAGAATCCATAATTGCGTCAGGTCAAGTGGAGAACCCTATTTCATCGGCCATAGAGCATAATAATTGTACGGTGATCACTGCCTATTGAACGGTGAAGACCAGTATTTATCTAATCTGTATCAGAGATTTCCCATAAACATTGCACTCGGTAAAAATGCAAACATCTGGGATACGTCTGGAAAGGAATACATTGATTGTATGGGAGGATATGGTGTTGCACTTGTAGGGCACTGCAATAACAGGATTGTAAAAGCCATCAAAGATCAAGCTGAGCAACTTATAATATGTCATATGTCTGCATACAATGATACTAGACTAAGGTTTCTGCAAAAGTTATCGAGCTTGGCTCCGCAGGGATTAAACAAAACGTTTTTCAGCAATAGTGGTGCCGAAGCAGTAGAAGCTGCGTTAAAATTCTCCCGTAAATATACTGGGAAAATAGGCATAATTGCTATGAATGGTGGATATCATGGAAAGACATTCGGAGCACTTTCAGTAACTCATAATGAAAAATACCGAAGGTCATTCATGCCACTTTTAAGCGGTGTGAAGTTCGTTACTTATAATGATTCTTCCAAAATACAGGAAGCGATTGATGACAATATAGGAGCTGTAATTTTGGAACCGATTCAAGGAGAAACAGGAATAATTGTCCCACCAGACGGTCTAATCCAACGGATTAGAGAAATTTGTAATAGTCACAAATTAGTTTTAATATTCGATGAAATTCAAACCGGTTTAGGCAGAACGGGTAAGATGTGGGCAGGGCAAAACTGGGGCACTACTCCTGATATCATGTGTCTGGCTAAAGGAATTGCTGGTGGGCTTCCAATGGGGTTGACGTTGGTAAAACCTGAAATCATAGAAGCAATGAAGGTGGGCGAGCATTCTTCTACCTTTGCTGGAAGTCCTCTTGCATGTGCTGCAGGTATTGCGACTCTTGATGCATTAGTAGAAGATAAACTAGTTGAAAATGCTTCAAGAACGGGTAAATATTTCAAAGATGGTCTTCTAGCGCTTAGCGATAAACACAAAATAATAAGAGAAGTCAGAGGTTTAGGTATGATGTTAGCAGTAGAATTACGTTTCGACGTAAAAGATATGCTGTTTGATGGGATAAGAAATGGATTATTAATGCTATATTCAGGAAGAAACATAATTAGGCTACTTCCTCCACTTGTAATAGATGAAAGAACTGTAGCTAGAGCATTAGAAATAATGGATCGCTTGTTTACCAGAGAGGAGCAGAGGAGAAATGTCAGCTGACCTTGATTCTGTTGATGAAAAGATATTAGAAGCTCTACAAAAGGACTCTCGCAAATCGTTTGTAGAAATTGCAAGTGAGATCAGATTATCTGAATCTGCTGTAAGAAGGCGTGTAAAGAATCTTACTGACAACAAGATTATTAAGAGATTTACCATTGAGATGAGTGCTCGAGACAAAACAAGCGCGATAACACTTATTTCAGTTACTTCTACTGCTGATACAAACGTAGTTTCTTCCAAACTGATGAATCTTAAAGGTGTTGAGGTAATCTATGAGATTACAGGACAGTATGATATTGCAGCAATCATCTCCGCACCTACAATCACAGAAATTAACAAATGTATTGATGATGTACGCAAAACAGAAGGTGTATATGACACTAATACAGTAATCATTCTTAAAACTATTAGATAAAAAATTGTTTGTTGCCGCCCCTTTTTGTTTACATATTATCGAAATTCGATCTAGTATTGTGGTACATATGCGGATACAATAAAAAAAGACTTGCATTTGAACGAACTTAGTTGCGAAAACGTTTATATCGCTTGCGAAATGAGTTTCTTAGAGAATTAAATGTCGCTAAAATCAGATGATCCCAACTACTATGCGCACTTATACAATCGATTTGACAATAACGGAATCGTCGACTCCAAACAGACAATCAGAATCCTCGACTCTACCCTCAGAGAAGGAGAACAACATCCTGGAGTTTCATTCACAAAAAAACAAAGAATTCAAATTGCCTGGATGCTCGACGCTTTTGGTGTTGATCAAATAGAGATAAGCCCTGTGGTATCGCCAGATCACTTTGAGACTACAAAGACTATTATGAAGCAGGGATTAAAAGCTGACATTCTGGCTCATGTGCGAGCGACAAAATCCGATGTAGATGTTGCCATCAGCTGTGGAGCATCATGGATTGCCACATATATGGGGATTTCAGATATCCATCTGTCTACAAAATTAAAGATTACAAGAGAAGAGGCAAAAATAAGAGCACTCGAAGTTGCTGATTATATTAAATCACATGCTTTGAAAGCCAGATTCACAATGGAGGATGCAAGCAGAACCGATCCCGACTTTCTTATTGACATGTGTAAAGAGATGAACAACCGTGGGATTGAGAGAATAAGTATTCCAGACACTGTAGGGATCATGTGTCCGAAAGGCATGTACAACCTTATCAAGACGGTCTATAAAAATATCGATAGATCAAAAAGCTCACTGGATGTCCATTGCCATAATGACATTGGATTGGCATTGGCAAATTCTTTGGCAGGATGCGAGGCAGGTGCAGAGCAAATCCATACTACAATAGATGGGTTCGGAGAGCGAACCGGTATCCCAGCATTAGCTGAAACTGCAGTTGCATTGACGCTAATTTACAAATCAAACAATAACCTAAGATTGCATATGTTAAAAGATCTATCCAAGACAATTTCAGAATATACTGATTTGGGAATTCCAGAATCAAAACCAATTGTAGGAGATAGTGCATATAAACACAAAGCAGGCACTCATCTTGCCGCGATTCTCAAAAATCCAGCAGCGTACGAAATCCTAGAGCCAAAGATCGTAGGTAATAGACGCAAGATTGTATTTGGAGAGCTAGCAGGAAAAAATGGTGCAGGTTATTTGCTATCATTGCTGGGATTAGAACCAAGGCAGAATGAAGGCGAGATTCTAGCTCGTGGTTTGAAAGAACTGCGTATGGGCGATATATTGGAATTATATCTGGACGATAGACTAGAGAGAAAAATACTTAACGATGAAGCTCCGAAAGTAAAGGCCAAGGAGTAAATAATAGCATGGTTAAATGTACAGAATGCGATGCAGAAATCAAAGTTCCTTCAGATTCACTGGAAGGTGAAATTGTAACGTGCTCAGATTGTGGTGCAAGTTATGAACTTATAAAAGTAGAGGAAGGATTTAATATAAAACCAGCCCAAGTTGTGGGCGAGGACTGGGGCCAGTGACAGAAGAGAAGAGATCATCTTCTCTTAGCATTCTTTTCGACAGTATACGCTGGGAAGAAAAGGCGCTATATGAAGCTGCTAAGAAGAGAGGCATTACGATGAATAATATTGACTGTAAATCTCTTTTTATAGATCTGAATGGAAGAGAGCCGTCTCAATATACCAATAAAGTGATCATTCAACGTTGTGTTGGCTATTTCAAGAGTATTCATTCAACTGCCGCATTAGAGGGTCTTGGAGCACACATCATCAATTCACTCCGTACTGCAACCCTTTGTGGTAACAAACTATTTGCTCACATGGAACTTCAAAAAGCAGGAGTAAAGACTCCTAAGGCAGTCTCTGCCTTTTCCCAAGAATCTGCTATCGCGGCCATCGATAGTTTGGGATATCCGGCAGTGATCAAGCCTACAATAGGAAGCTGGGGTAGGTTGATCGCCCTTCTACGTGATAAAGATGCATCCAAGGCAGTAATTGAAGATAGAGAGCACATGTTTCCACTTTATCAGGTGTATTACTTTGAAGAATTCGTTAGTCGCCCTCCTAGGGATATTAGGGCAATTGTTATAGGAGACAGGCTTGTTGCAGCCATTTATCGCTATTCTGGTTCAGACGAATGGAAAACTAACATGGCATTAGGTGGACATGCTGAAACTTGTCCGCTAACAAACGAATTAGAAGACATATGCTTAAAAGCGACAAGGGTCATGGGTGGACAGGTTGTTGGTGTTGATCTTATGGAAAGTAAAGAACATGGTTTAATTGTTCACGAGATCAACAATACAACTGAATTTAAGAATACTGTCAGGGTAACTGGAGTTGATATTCCAGGATTGATAGTCGATTTTTCATCTAAATTGGTAAAATAAGAATAAATAAAATTGATTTCCCCTAGTTATGCTATTGAACTGTTAAAGAAAGCTCTCGAACAATACACACCGTCAAGGTCTGAAGCTTCGCTAGCAAATATTATAAAAGACAGATGTATTGACGATCTTGGCTTCGAACAGGTCAATATTGATAATGTGGGAAATGTTATTGCAACTAAAGGACATGGTGAACCCAGAATATTGCTTTGTGGTCACATGGATACAGTGCCTGGTCAAATTCCAGTTCGGATAGAAAACGGCTTCATATATGGTCGTGGAGCATCTGATGCAAAGGGTCCTCTTGTTGCAATGTTACTTGCAGCTTCCGAATTTCCGAAACAGAGAGGGACCATAATTTTTGCCGGTGTTGTTGATGAGGAAGGAAATGCAACTGGAATTAAACAGCTCGTAAAAAGTAAACTTTCAGCAGATTATGCAATTTTTGGAGAGCCAAGTGGCATCGACAATATTACTATCGCCTACAAAGGCAGGCTGGCAATTAGGCTTGCATGCGATGTTGGAGACAGTGCTCATGCAAGTGCTCCTTGGCTGGCTAAAAATTCAATCGAAGAAATGTACGATTTCTGGAATACAATAAAATCAGAAATTAATCGGATTGGGACGAGGGACAACAAGGCCAATTCAATCACGTGCAGCCTTACTGAAATCATAGGCGGCTCCAGTCATAATGTAACGCCGCAGAAATGTAAAATAACAATGGATATTCGAATACCAACTATAACTACATGTGAAGAAGTACTTGATCTTTTAGACGGAGCTATTTATGAGGTTGCTAGCAGGAAGAGAGTAAAAGCTACTTATAGAATAGAAGACAGAACTGAGCCATTCGAAGCAAATCACTCATCTCCTCTAGTTAGAGCACTTTCACTTTCAATTCTTGATGTTCGCAAAAAGCATCCAACCCTTTTACGCAAAACAGGCACTGGCGATATGAATATACTGGGAAACGCACTCAAAATACCTGTTATAACATTTGGACCTGGTAACCCTCACGCTTCCCATAGTGCTGACGAAAGAGTAAAGATCGAAGAATTTGTTTCCAGTATAGAAGTGTTCAACAGAGCACTATTTCATATGTCGCGACTTCATCAAGGCAAAAAGATCAACGTTACCAAAGACAAAATATAGAGCTGAGATATTCATCACATTATGCTCTGGCTTATTGGGATAGGAATTAATGGTTATGAGGGCATTAGCATTCATGCGCTGGATATTTTGAAAAGGTGTGATATAATATATGCAGATAGATTTACGGGTGTATTGTCGGATGAGGAGTTACAAGGTTTGAATATCTTAATTGCAAAATATGATGGTAGTGTAATAATACCTGTCCCGCGATGGTTTGTGGAGGATGGAAGAGAGATTCTTAATGAGTCAAAGAACAAGAATATTGCACTCTTAACATATGGCGATCCATTAATTGCCACTACTCTTACAGAACTATATGTGAGAGCTGTAAAAAGCTCAATTAAAGTCAATATCATACATGCCGCATCTGGTATTACATCATTGATCGGTGAAACTGGACTACATATATACAAATTCGGAAAAACTGTTACAATGATGTTAGAATTCAAGTCAAGTATTAGTGTGTACAACACAATTGTTGACAATCTATTAGTAGGAAATCACACGTTGATATTGACTGAATATAATAATAACCATGACAAATTGTTTTTTCTCGATCCTCGATGCGTATTCAAATCCTTATTAGACATTGAAGAAGAGCTAAAATATGGAATCTTTTCAGAAGGGGTATTTGTGATTGTTGCTTCAAGGATTGGTACGGAACAACAAAAAATCATGTCTGGTAAAGTTAAGTCACTAATGAACACTGATTTTGGGATAGGTCCTCATTCTATAATAATAACGGGATCACTTCATTTTACGGAGCGAGAGGCACTTACAACGTTGACTTATAATGTCGATGAGCCGCTAGATAATACATTAAAAGTTCAGAAAATTTCTGTGACTATGGTGAAAAAATATGCTCCTAAAGCTAGATATGTAATTGATCAAATGAAGTCCGCTATCAGAGCAGAGAGCAATTTCTCTATTAACAAGGGATTGAATGAAGTACTTGATAATGCAGATTACTATATTGATGATGCAGAGAGATTTTTGAATCAGGGCAAACTTGAGCTCGCTGTTTTAAGTATTGGTTATGCAGAAGGACTTATAGATGGAGTGCGTTTTAAAAAGGAAATTGCATACTAAATATAATAAAGTGATTTTCTTTACACTGTAGGTCATATAAAGATGCAAAACTTAATGAAGATGTTCTATTAGTGGAAAGAATTTAACCTCAATGATATTATATTTAGTAAAATGACATATATGCTATATTAGAGGAATGCAAATTAGAAAGAATTATTATTGCTACTAGAGCCATGCTAAATTGAATGAGGACAAATGTAAGCTCAAAAAATAAGAAACAGACTGAAAAGCCCATTCATATCCCGCATGAGCTGATGCAATTTGTTCAACGTAATACATATTCCTTGCTTATTAAAGGATATGCGGGAACAGGTAAAACTACCCTTTCGCTTACTATTCTGAGAACATTGAAGATTAAAAGCAACTTTTTCTATATTTCTACAAGGATTTCTCCAAAGCAACTTTTTCTATATTATCCTTGGCTTGGCAAATTTGTAGAGCGGCCAAAAGTATCTGAGTCAAATGAAGAGTTAGGACAAGATTACAATTTATCAAGCTTTGAAGATGCACGTCTCGATGAGCCCGAGTCACTGTTTGAAAGAATCACAAATCAACTAATGGATGTTAAGGCACCAATAATCATCATTGATAGTTGGGATGCTATTGCATCTTTTATGGATAAAGAAGCGCGATTAAATAATGAAAGGGTATTACAAACTTGGCGCGAAAGAGCAGGTGCTAAATTAATTTTTATTAGCGAAGATCCAAAGGACACGACACTAGATTTTCTTGTTGATGGGATAGTAGAGTTAGGACAGACATTCTATGGTAACATAAGAATAAGGGAAATATTTCTTTCAAAATTGCGTGGAGTCATGATTAACAAGCCATCATACATCTATTCACTTAATGATGGTATTTTTCGAAGCTATGACATTTATAATCCTAGTGATTTTATAAGTAGTGCTAACTCAAGCATAGCATTTAACAAATTAGAACACATATTCCAATCGGTTTTTGAAGGCCCTCATATTGCGAGTGGATATCCTGAGCTAGATACTATACTTGGAGGAGGCTTTCCAAAAAAAGGCATGGTACTCGTGGAACTAGACTCCACTATAAATACAACGGTCACCACGACATTCTTGGTAAAAATTATGTCAAATTTTGTTGGAACGTGTAATCCTATTTTATTACAACCATCTGATGGATTTGATCCTAGAGTGATAATTCCATATCTATGTGCAGATTCTGAAAACAAACTTGTTAAAATTTTCGTTCCTACAAATAAAAACAAATGCATTTCTGATTCTAACATGTCTTCATGTTCTAAGTTGGATAATTTTGGGAAACTGTTTGAACTCTTTTACGATATTGTAATTAAAACAAGAAAAGAACATCCAAACAAACTAATATTAAATGTGATGGATGCGGATATGTTCAAAAAAATGCACAATTATAGAGAAATTAATGGCATAGAGACTATTCCCTTCCTCAAGGCAAATATTGATCTCTCTCTGATTGTAGTTCGACATTCACAAAATATAAGAGGATGTCTGTCAGGATTGTCTGACGTGCACATAAGACTTACGATAATAAATGGCACTCTATTTCTGCAATCCTTAATTCCATATGCCTATTTGCATGCGATTGTGATTGACAGATCTGCAGGATATCCAAAAATTAACCTTGAGCCAATAGTTTAGTCATTCATGTATTCAAATGATAATACTCATCTGCAATGTTTTCCTCGATTCCAACTGGCAGCAATTCTTTCATTTGATCGTAATATGCTAGAAATTTGTTGCCCTTGTGGGTTACTCTATAAACCATCTTATTGCCGCTGTTGACCTCTTGAATGAGACCGCTATGAAGTAGTGAATCCAAGTAAATTTTGCATTGATCATTACTTAGCATAGCTTTGTACATTATTTTTGTTCTTGTTTCTTCTTTACTGGCTGATTTGAGAATTGCTGCAATTACTTCATAACGACTTCGATTCTTCATTCTTTACAATTGAAATAAACTTACATTTCATTTAATGTGAGTGGAACTATTAAATAGAAACATTATTCACCAAGAATAGAATTCATGAATTTACTACATTATTGACTGAGGAGGAGGCTTGATAAAGAGTTCTGCAAGTTGCTTATAGCTATTTATGAATTTCTTTCCCAATTCGCATGTCTTATATATATAACGTTTCGAGTTAGGACGTTCTTGTATCTTTTCAAGCATTTCACATTCTAGAAGGAAATCCAGGTATTCATTAATCTGTTTAGAATTCAGATTACATCTATACATCACATGAGTCTTTCTAGATCCGTTTTCGCACATCGAAAGGATGAATTCGATTATCTCCAACCATCCCCTATTACTCCAGCCTGTAGCATCTAATGGCAATATGTGACCAAAACTAAAAGAATATTGCTTTTAATACTAAACATACTTTTTAACCCAAAAAGAACCTAGAAGATTCTACTTGAGTATATGGAATGGCAAATAGTTGATATAGGCAAATACAAAATATCTTTCTATTATATATAAGTATAATGTTTAACTTTATAAATTTAATCTACTTGGTTATTGATACACAATCGTCAATGAATGTAAATATCAATGATTTTATACAAACTATTGATGATGCTGTCAAAACATTAGAAAACGAAAGACAAACGGGTAGTATGATAGGAGGGAAAGTGAATGGAGGGCTTATCCAGCTGCAGATCCCAGGAAAGATCGTAATTATCGGCGATATTCATGGTGATTTGAAATCGTTTTTTAAAGTTCTCTGCGACATTGATTTTGAAGAGTTTTTAGCTGATCCTAATAACAAGGTGATATTTCTAGGTGATTATATTGACAGAGGAAACAGTTCAGTCGAGGTATTGTATTCTATATGCTATTTGAAGCAGAAATACCCTAATTCCGTCATACTGATGCGTGGAAATCATGAAGCTCCGATTGAATTTCCATTTTCATCACACGACTTGCCACATAAAATTATAGAATATTATGGAGAATGTTGGGGAAAATTAATATATACTAAAAAAATCCTAAGGCTTTTTAGGTTACTCACTCTCACTATTTTAATACAAGACCAGTTATTATTAGTTCATGGGGGGCTACCTACTGAGGATATAGGATCGATAATTGATCTTAAAAGATCAATTGCCAACGCTCAAGAAAATCATATTCATAATAAAATCCTAGAAGAAATATTATGGAATGATCCTTTGCGGCTTAGTCCCACTAGGCAGGATTGGGATTATTCAAAAAGAGGCATTGGTAGACTTTTTGGTATAAATATCTCTAGAAAATGGTTAAATATATCTGGAACCAAGGTTGTTGTTAGAGGACACGAACCTTGTCAAGGCTTTAAAATTGATCATAATGGCATGGTAATGACTTTATTTTCTTGCAGACAAGCATATCCGAATTTTGAGGCCGCTTACATAATGATCTCTGGCAAACAACTAAAGTCTATCCATGATGGGATAGATTTATCAGATTATGTAACAAAAATATTCTAGTTATCAAGGGTTGCCTTTATCTCTTTGCATCGCTTTCTTAACGACACTGTGGATATATCAGCTACTTGGCAGATTTCCACCTGTCTAAGGAATTCACTGCAGTTCTGTGATGCTAAGTAGATTACTGCACCTGCAAGCGCTCTTGGGTTTTTGCCTATGGAAATCCTATTCTGTTGTACCTCTGAATAGATTTTTAGAGCTTCACGTTTTGTTTTCTCAGTCAGGTTCAGTCTATTAGCAATAAGAGTAACATAGTCTGGTCCATGGAGGACTGGCATTTGTAGAGAGAGTTCTCGCAATATCAATTTATAATGAGACATCACATCCTTACTTGATAAATTACACACAGCTGCAACATCAGAAATAGTTTTTGGTGTTGCAGTCTCTCTACATGCAGCGTAAAGTGCAGCTCCTACTAAACCAAGAGTTGATCTACCTTTTGCAAGCTTCTTTACTGCGGCCTTTCTATAAATATATGCTGCACTTTCCAAAACAGCCTGGCTAAGATATAGCTTATCTCCAAAATTGTTCAGAAATTTTAAAGCTTTCTCTAAATTTCTAGAGATTGAATCGTTTAGTTGAGATCTGTTATTCCACGTCCGCAACCTTTGCATTTTCATTTTCTGTGCTGGTTCCAAAGCTTTGCCTCTTGCGTCAGTATCGCCCATCCCTATTAAAGTCGATAGACCTTTATGGTGGATAGCCAAAGATTCCGGCATTCCTGTTCTGGATCTATCGCTATATTCAGATTGAGTTGAATATCCGCTACTATGTTCAGTATTAAAAAATTTATCATTTGCAACGCAACCACATGAACTACACACAAATTCACTAGAAACCATATCGAAAATTACAGTATCACTATTACACTGATTACAATACGTAGCATCATGACTATCGTTCAGCCTATCGGTATGTATTCGTTCATTAGGCTCCATCAAAACAACAGCTAAAGAATCTTTTATTATCCCTAATTTTTCTAGAAATTAGACATTCTCAATCTATCATAAAAATAATAAGAAAATCTAAATGATCTGATTTTAGAGTAGTAATTGCTATATTTTTCTAACCGCATATAGCGTGGTAACATACAACACAATAAAGATCAATCACAAGGTTATTAAAGGGTACTACGTTTCGAATATTAGGAATATGTTTTAGGATCTCTTTTTGTGCAAAATCTTTATTATTATTTAGCTTGTCAATTTCTTTCAAACGATGCTTTAACTTCCTCTGGATAAGTTCGTATCTTTGGTTTCATTGAAGTGAGCTTTTTTGCTTTTGTGTTGGTCAGTATGTATTAAATAGAAACAACACTTTGCATAATACGTCCACGAATCTAGCAACCATCTCTTTTCCCAAAAATTCCCACAATAATTCCTTATGTGTTAGCCTACATCAAACAAAAAATCTCAAATTATAAGGAGAATAACTCCAATTACAATTATATTAACACCAAATCATAGTGAATATCATAGAAGATGCAGCAATTCTCCTACGGTGAAGCATAATTCATAAAATTCCATCCACGTTACTATACCAAATTTATTAATTTAAGGTATGAAATGAGTTAAGTGAACAGGACTCATAATAATAGTTATATCATTCCGTCCAATAC
>DATDNG010000056.1:0-28715 GCA_036518375.1 Nitrososphaeraceae archaeon
AAGTACTCAATCTTCGTATTACTAATTGAAACAATTGCTCTGCAAAATACAGAGACAGACAATGAATTAAAGATATTTGAAATAATGAATGAGGTACAAAATATAGCCAATAAACTGACAATAAAAATATTCATTGCCAGTATTTCACTTTGTATGTGCGAATTTTTAATATATCTACTCACAAAACCGATAACGACTTCTCAGGTTTGAATTATAAATATGTAATGATCACTTTATGTCATTTGTAAACTTATATAAAACAATAATTGAATGTATCTGATACTTTCTATAACATTTTTAAATAATAGATTTGCCCGGCAATAGTAAATGATTTCTGAAACTGATGATCATAGGAGTAGTAATGATAATAATGATAATGCTATCAAACCTATTTTATGAGAAAAACTTGATTGGAAAGATATAGGGAAGCTAACACAGCATATGAACATGGTAATAGTACCTGTGGGTGCATGTGAGCAGCATGGTCCTCATTTACCATTAGCAGTAGATACAATAGATAGATTGCTATGAAATAGCGAGAGTATCTACTAAAACAAAAGTACCTGTAATTCCTCCTTTGATGTATGGATGTTCACACGAGAAATACCTATCAACAATAAATATTTTGAACACAGCAACAACAGAAAGAAGTGAAAAGGCACAAAATATAGATATACACTATACACCAGTGTTATCTCGACATACAGCTGTCCAATATGGTCATCAGGCGATAAATTGGAAAATACGCAATTGATTGATGCATGGTGATGGAATAATTATCACCATGAGATTGAATTTTTACGGGAGTCTAAAATTGATTAATAGTAATCATTACACACTTTTAGAACAATCTGAATTTGTTACCTCCTTTTGCTTGTTGATAGGGAGGGGGATAATTCATTTCTTGAAAATTATAATAATATACATGTCCACGTATGGATTCGTGTGTTCGAACTCTTTTTCCATTATCTTCTGCCAATTTTTCCCAAGCTTCAAAACCTTCTTCAAAATTGTACAAGTTAGCAGCATTATCGTTGTATCTAGAAGATTGTGGTGAAGAAGAAAAATAATCGATAGCATCATCAGTCTTTAAATGTTCACGCCACAGCTTTACTCTGAGCTCCTGTGCAACAGTTGCAGACACAATTCCTAAATCAAATTCTGTTGAATCTTTGAATCCGTCTCTATCTGTGTTTGCAGATCCAATTGTTATCCACTTGTCGTCAACTATCATAAGTTTTGAATGAACATAGATCTGTTTCCTTCTTTGCTTGAGTCTATCATGTTGAGATATCAGAGAATATGTCCTAACTCTGTCCTCGCCTACTTTTCTTAAAGCTGCTAAATTATTATTTATATCATTAATACTTTCTTTTGATAATACACTGAAAATAAGACCTGGGAGGTTTGGCTCCATTGGACCTACTGCGATCATCTTTAGATTTTTTTCTTCTCTGAGTCGATTGACAAGAATCCGAGTTATTGCTTTATCTTGAAAAAGGAATTGATCTTCTATGTATATACTATGTTTTGCTTTCCTAAGCATGGCATCATACCATGACCGTATACTGTTACTGCCTTCGCTGCCATAATGAATATTTTTATTATCAACAGTATCATTATTGTCTTCCTCACTTAGCTGCTTCCAAGTTCGCAGGGCAGTGATCTCGACATCTCCATTATCAGCAAATAAGTCTGGAGATAGAATAAAAGAAGATGTAGATGAAAGGTAGGAACCTATTGAACTAGCTTTTACTATTTTTTTGACTTGTCTGATATCTTTCCAAATAGAATAAATCCATCTTTGATTAAAATGGTAAATCAGATCCCATAATATAGGACCTTTGACCATCACTTGAACATCATGCCAAGGATCTCCACCTGAATCTCGTAATGGACTATCAAAATCATGATCACTTGTATCCCATTTATCCTGTGATAGATCTTGTCCTCCACAAAACCCAATCTCATTATCTATTATGATAATTTTTTCATGGAAACCAGATGTAAGCATAGGGGCTTTGCTATCAAGAAATATTGTTATATAATTTTCAACACCAGCATGCTTTGCAGCCTCTTTTATAACTTGAACCTTTTTCTCTCTTCCCTCCAATCCTCGCTTCTTAATTCCTGGCAATTTTCTGATTATGGATCTTGGCTCCCATACGATGATTTTGATATCGACTTTTTGATTTGCCTTTTGTATCAAAAGATTTTGTAGAGTATAATTATGAAAATATTGAGGATATTTCTTATTGTTATTCTTACTATCGCTATGTAAATTGTCGTAGCTACTACTACCATTACCATTACTACTATCTTGTTCAGATCCAATTGATGATAATGATTCTGATTTGCAAGGAGAAGCAACTAAATCAGTTATCTGAAATGATTGTGATGCATTTCCCTCTCCTCTTATAAGGTGTAAAAATGGATCTAAGTCATAGTTTAATATATATATAGATTTTTTTGCTTCTTTTATTTTTTCATATATTAATCTAAAATTTTGCTGTCCATCAATTGTGAATGTTATACAATTGCCAAATGTAGTTTCTCCAAATCCGGAGCGAGATGTCTTCAAATACACATAGTTAGAGATATCATGGTTTAATATGCTACCTACTTATGAAAAAGGATTTCGGGAGAATTGAAGATGAGTGAAGAAGATAATACTACAAGTAATATATTATGGCTCAAAAAGATATTTAATGTAACTTTATCTTAAAGTTGTCAAAAGCAATTGGCAATCAGTCATTTGATGTCAAAGCTGGCTCGCTTATGAATATGTTTGATTTTCCAGCAGCATGTCATCGTGCAGATAAGTTGTTCTTAAATCCTCTAACTGGATCGCAGAATTCTTCTATCCTATAATAGATCACCACCAATCCCTAATCCCCGTACGCTGCCTGTCATAAGTTTCCTTTGGACCTACATCTACGAACCAGTTTAGAAATGCTCCTCAATAAAAAATATAATACATACGATGTAGACAAAAGACGGACTTGTACGTCTATCTGGCAATGCCAGAAAAATGATATCTACAGATGATATTAACCCCTTGATAGAGATCTGCGTTCGATGCTTTTGGCAAAGTTTGGAGTCTCCTAGCGGTTATGGGAGTCTGATGCCTGCTGCCTAGCAGCCCTGGCTTGTTCAAAGGTGACGCCGTTCTTCTCGATGAATGTCAGGAACTCATTTGTCGCACTAGCATGGATATGGTTGCTGTACTCGCAGATGTGATCATCGATCTTCTTGACACCCAGCTCCCACACAAGATGGACTTTAGTACGTCCTTTCGTGGTAATGGCATCTGAGATGGAGACCAAGCGGCAGAAGTGCGGCTCTTGGACTTGTGCAACAAAGTGCTGAACCATGATTGCCTCACCGATCATCTCAACATTGATTGACATGGGACGTCCATCATCGCTAGTGGTATGGCCTGCTGCGATGTGTGCGTGCGAGCAGCGTTGATATTCCGCATCAGGAAGGTTGAACAGCCAATCTGCGATATCCACCTTCTCCAAGGGAGCGTTGATGATATGAGTAACGGTTGATATAGAAAGTGTGCGATCACTGGTCACATGATTTACCCTTTATGTCCCGAATTTGTAGGTTTGTATAGTGCCTAATAGCACTCTGGAGGTATCAATTGCAAAGCTCTAACAATTCTCTTTTTGTATGGTGATAATATCGTTCTGTTACTGTGCATGAGATAAAATGAATTCATTTTCTGTAGAGAATAACAGGTCAATATTTTCAGATTTATCAGAGGTTGACGTATAACGTACATGTTTATTATTATAGTATCAGGAAATGATAGCAATAGTATGGCTACCACAATTAGCACAGAGAACATTAAAAGAGATGTTGAACAATTGGCAAATATTGCTATTGAGGATAGAATTTCTAAAGACACAGTTCGCAAATATCACAAAATAATTGACAAGCCTGGTTTGAAAGGAAATTTAACTGAGGCCATAGAACATGATATCACTATCTCAGAGATTACAGGAACTAATACCATTTCAAAAAAATTTGCTGATAAACTGCTATCTATTCTCTCAAAGTACGAATTCAATAAAGAAAAGAGGATCATACTTGAATGCATAGAGATAATGCTTGATACTGAAAAACACTGATTACTGCGATCCATCTCTGGATGTTTGCTTTTTTCGAACTAGAAGATCTATTATCGCCTGAAAACTATTGTGTTAGACTTGGGAGAAAGTATAATCTTTGGACACAAATTCGCAAGTATTGATTTAGAAAACCCGAAGAATATGAAAACTTCTGCTATAAAGTTAGACCTGTTTACTAATATTGTTGTGATAGATGATTCGCAAGAAGATGAATCTGGAGAGACAACAGCTGCTACAACAACAAATCAAGTTTTTATTGAAGAAATCAATACAATATGAGCCATCTGGAAGTTAAGGATTATTATGACATATCATCTCGGAGAGAAAGGTAAAGATGGATCAAGTTGGGATGAATACTGTCTTATTTCAGAACAACTTGAAGATGAAACTGACAGATTCAAAGGTCCAAATGATTAAATAAAAATTCTAATAGTAGTTGACATGCTACTTGTAGGCTACGATGTTTCCAATAGTTCAGTTATGTGTTTAGATAAAGAGCTAAGCGAGCATACTTCAAACAATAGCCAAACAGATTACTATATGATCTAGGAAAAACCTATGGATTAATAGTTGACTGCTGTGGAAGGAGAAAATAATTAGCTTTGAGAGGTTAAAATTTATGAAATTCCTTCCATGCTAAAGGAGAACCGGCTATATCTTTTAGATATTTCATTTTAATCAATTTCTTAAGTTTACTGGCAGAATAACCAAAAAGATCCAATCCTCCTACCCTGGAAATAGCAAAGTCTTTTCCCATTGAAATAGCAAAAGTGGATCTTGCTTCTTCAGGTCTATATTCTTGTAATTTTTTTTCTTCCCCTTCCAACAGGGCATAGATATTTTGTGCTGCGATTCGGCCATGTTGTTCAGCAAAGTACGCGTTTGTTGGTAACGCATTACCTTTACTGTCAAGTACTAAAGCTGCATCTCCAACGACAAAAACTTCCTGCGTTGCCGCAGCCTGCAGATATTTATTGACAACAACTCTTCCCTTTTCACCAATTTTCAATCCCGTATTCTTTAAGAGAGAAGATGCAGATACTCCACCTGTCCAGATCAACATTGTATATGTAACGTGAGTTCCATTTGTAAGATATATTATATTTGGTTTGACTTGTAAGACATGGCATCGAGAACATACAAGTAGCTTAACACCTAAACTTTCAAGGTAAGCCTTTGCCCAGCTTATAGCAGAATCTGGAAAACCAGCTAATATATGTGGAGATACTAATATGATGTTAACATCACTTGGTTTAGTATTATATTTTTGTCGTCGTATGTTTATTACAGATGCTATTTCTCCAGCAAGCTCTACTCCTGTTGCGCCTCCCCCTGCTATGACTATGTTGCCATTTAGACTTGGATCTGAAATCCTTTCAGCTATTCTTTGTGCATCTTGTATTGTGTTGAACAGTAATGCATACTCCTTTAATCCTTCAATGTTAGGCAAAAAAGGTTGGCTGCCTAAAGATATGGCTAGGAAATCATATTTTAAGGAAGAATGATTATTTTGCTGATCAGTAATATCAATTAACTTCTTACTGAGATCAATATTAGTTACAGTTGCTTGAATAAACTGTATTCTCTTATGTTGTATGATATCCCTATAGTCAATAATTGAAAATCCACGTTTTGATATTATTTCCGGCAAACTCGGAAGTAAAGTATGGTATGCTTTTTTATCTATTAATGAAATTTTTGTATCCGACCCTTTAAGTAGGCGTTCCAACACAAGAGCAACCTGAATTCCAGCATAACCTCCGCCAGCAATTATTACTTGTTTAGGATTGGTTTTATACAATTGACTAATACATGATATGGTAATTATAACTTATTACAAGTGACCTTGAGTCCATCTTATTGACCCAGATACTTCAATGACTATTTGTCTATCTCCTAGGCAAAATTTTTTAGCAAATGACTCCGCAGACTACTTTTTTGCCGAATCTTATTCTTAAGCAATGCTCAATTGTTACTTTTACGAAGGATATTTCTATACCACATTATTAGTTGGTGGATCTATTACTTGCCTGAATACACCAACCATGTTGTTGTTAAGAAAGGATAAGCTTCTAGTTGAAGGTGTGTTCAGAATTACTGACCCGATTACTGTTGTTTTGCCTTGTGATAGATGTCCTAGTCCATGGGAAGTCCAAGTTACCATCTCACCATTACTATTAGTTATTACACCTTTTCCTTCACCGAAAACTGTCCCACCGGGTCTGAAAGTAACACGAATAGTTCCAATATTTGTTACAGGTGTAATACCTCTCAACATTCCATTTGCTACATAAGCGTTTTCAAATACCGGTCCATTCAGGTCTAAAACTCGTTGAGTTGTCACCATGCCTCTTGATAAAATTGGTTTCCTATAGTTATTGGAGCAACAGGGCAAGTAATAGTAGTGGCAGTAATATTAGAATGAGAAGCTATAGCCGGATCTCTATTTGCAGACTGTGCAAAAATAAAAAATGAAATGCGCCCACCAATCCAACAAATAAAATCAAAGCTATTGTAAGAACGGGGAAGAAGACTGTTCTTGGTAATTCGCCTATTATATGGCCATAATTACTACCAAATACCCACTTTCTTGTTGTTGTTTTGATTCTAACATATTGGTATATCCCTCTTCCAAGGATATATGAAAAAGCTTTCCTATTTGATTTGATAAATCAAACTATATTCAAAATACTAGTAATACATTTGTAAATATCTTATAATATGTCCAATTTGTGACTAGCAAAGTAACTGAAGTGTACGAGCTTCAGAACAGGTACATATATGCAAATTAACCTTGTTAAGCAATGTCTTTAATGGTTGGTTAGTATCATCGGTCTATGCATACAAAAACAACAACTGTATTGGCAATCTCTGTTATTGTCATGGCAATAGCTCTTGTAACGTCTAGTAGTCTTGCTGATTCAGCGATAGCAGTAAAAAAAACAAAGGGCAAAAGTACAAGCAGTAGTAAAACAGGAGATACAAAAAGCAGTAGTACAACAAGAGGTACAAGCAGTAGTACAACAAGAGGTACAAGCAGTAGTACAACAGGAGTGAGTAAACTCGTTAGCTGCATAAGAGCACTACCTGCATCGTTTACCCGAGCTGATGTAGACAATTGTTATGATACTGTCTTCAAAACAGGTGGAAGTACTGCCAGTAGTGCTAGTGGATCATTTTTAGGAACTCCTTCCAGTTCAGGAACTCCTTAGAGCAATATAATAATAGAATCATGCATGAGGAGATAATATCTACCGATTCCGAAAACCTTCTCTATTTTTTGATCTACTCTTAAGCGCTATATATATAACATCGGCGCAGGTGATGTTCGATGTTGCTACTATTGATATAAATAGTACTGTAGTTTTATTTTTCATTCTCCTTACAAGATGGTTAAGAAGAACTGGCACATATTACGATGATGGTTAATGAAGACTCATAAGTAAAGGCTGATAATAAGGTTCTTCATTTAAGAAGTGTGGCATTATTGATAACACAATGTCATCTTTAAGTCATTTGCAAAAAATAAAATCTGAGGCTAGCAATATTTTCTGTGCCACTGTAGATACCACATCTCTTTTTAATTCTATTGTCTTAGATAAGATCTTGCCAGCTTCATCATACCTCAATTTAAATCATAATTCTCTGTTCTAAACAGATACATAGTAACATTACATATAATCAATATGATCAAGGCAATAATAGCAATAGCAGTATTAGCCGCTGCCAATATGGCAGTAGTCAATGGACAACTTAAGCGAAGGCAGTAAAAAACCCTTGCAATTCTGAGGGGTGCAATGCGGCTACACATGTATTAATCCGAACTAACCACCAGGAGCGAAAGGCTGTACCAATGACCCCCAAGATGGGTAAATCAAGGAAAAGGAAATAAAATCGGACAAGAGCGAATGGCCGACTGTGAGAGATGGCGTGACATGACGGCGTGTAGAAGATGCGGCGACAAGACATATCAAGGCTCATACAGATCATCTATTGGACGATAACTAATGCAATGCAGAAAAGATCAAAAGCTTATGTCTGTGTCAGGGGTTGAAGAGATATAGTAACGTTTTGTATAGCTATATATTGTTATTCTATAAGGTTATTTCTTTGTATTGAGATTTATAATCTACACTGGCAAAGGTGGTACCGGTAAGACTGTAAATTCATGTTCTACTGCAATCATGCTGGCTTATTATAAGCACAAGACACTGGTAATTTCAGCTGATCCTGCTCACACTTTAAGTGATGCCCTTATGATGTCAGACATTGGCCATGAACCGAAAGAAATCCTTTCAAATTTATACGCATTACAGATCGATCCAGTAACCGAAATGAACAAACAATACGGTACAATCCTTTCTTACATCGCGTCAATATTTTCTGCAAAAGGAATAGATGAAACTCTTGCATACGAAATTGCAATGCTACCTGGAATGACTCAATTATTCTCTTTATTAAAAATTGAGGAAGTTATGCGCACTAAAATATTCGATTGCATAGTTCTTGATATGCCAGCATCTGGAGAGGCTTTAAGATATTTATACTTTCCAAAATTAGTTGGAAGTATTGGAAGAAAACTTACTGGACTGGCAGGAATTTTCAGTGGAGTTACCAGAATGTTTCAACCATTGTCAAAGGTTCCGACTCCCTCAAGAAGCGTTCTACAAAGTGAACTAGAGCTATTAGATAGGCTTGAGCTGCTGTCAGAAGTTATAAGAAACCCTGATATAACTAGTATAAGACTGGTCGTCAATCCTGATACATTCAGTATAGAGAATGCTAAGAGAGCGTTCGTTTCAGCATCCCTTTATGGAATAAACGTTGATCTTGCTATAATTAATAAAATTATGCCGTCGGGTAGTTCTGATCAATATTATGCAAACTGGGCAGATTTCCAGAAAACAAAAGTAGAAGAAGCGAAGTCGAACTTCTACCCTCTTCCAATAAAAGAGGTCAAACTTCACAATAGTGAATTATGTGGAGTAGAAATGTTGCAAATGAATGGAGAATTGATGTTTGGGAAAGAAGATCCTGCGAAAATATTCTATGTCGGAAAGGCATTTGCATTTAAAACAGAGGATTCTGCATTGCGAATGACAGTTAAGGTTCCGTTTACTGAGAAGGACAATTTTGATATAGAAAGATACGGTGACCAGCTTACGATAAAAGTAAAAAATCCTGTCGGATATCTTGTTAATATTATACCTTTACCCAATGCTACTATAGGAATGAAACTTGTCAAAGCGAAATTAATTGGTGATGAACTAAATATATTATTTGAGAAGGAAAAATGATAACGGTAAAAGATGAAAACAATACAATGGATAAATGTTTCATAAATCCCATAGTTTGTTCAAAATAATATAATGAAAAGCTTTTATTATAACCTATTTGGTTCTTCGCGCATATGGTTTAAATAATATGTAACTTGATTATTCTCAGATAAGTATGCCAATAGATCCAGACTTTCCAAGAAACCAGCAAGTAATAGGTAAGCATATGCATTCTGATGGTGAACACTACCATTTTGTTTGGGGCCCCGGGAGATTAGCCGAGGCTGCAGAAAATGAGGAGGTAAAGTCAGCTTATGCGACAAGAGGAGAAGAAATTGCTCCCCTAGGGTCGCATGGTACTATGGTTGCAGTTGACTGGGACTCCTGCGTAGCAGATGGTGCTTGTATCGAAGCCTGTCCCGTGCAAGTATTTCAGTGGTATAGAACAGAACAAGATATCCCAGCGAAAGATGTAGCTAATGCAACAAGCGCTGGAACTGGTAGCACGGTTAAGGAAGAGAGAAAGGACTATACAGACAAAGCTGACCCAATAAGGGAACACGATTGCATATGGTGCATGGCTTGTGTTTCAGTATGTCCACCTCAGGCGGTCAAAGTAGACCAATCCAACTTGGAATTTCACGAAAAAGCATCGGGAACATTCAATGAATCACTATCCAAAGGCAGTGCACCTCCGCCCCATGCACATTAATAAACAAAACCTTTTTACTTTATTTTTTCTATTAAACAACTGCTGTTATGCGATATAAAAGGAGCAATCTTCCATGAAGGGTTCTTATGCCAGTATAAACCTAATTTTTGAAATGAAAAAAGGAGCTTGCAAGTGTACAGCACATGCCGCGATTTAATACAACCCCTGATATGACAGTATAGTAGTAGATAGGGATATTATCATATAGTTAGATCTTGATACGGTCATATCTCCGTACTTGAATTTAGGAAGAACAACAACTTGAATTTGCACCTTTTGTTTGAAGATTAAATCAAAGTTGCTTCCCAATAATAATAAACAATGGTTCTTATAGCAGATTCCTATATGGGTATGTTTTCACCTGAGGATATTTCATATAGGATTACAAGATTTATGGCTGGCAATTTAGGCTTTCCATTTATAAATGAACATGAAATAATGGCAACATTTTATCTATTTGGAAAAGATAATGGCGTAAAAGGAGATATAGAAATTTTGGCTGCTACTGATCTAGCAAGAAGAGCAATTGAGCAATTATCTCGGGATATAAGGATGTTTATTAACACTCCTACTAAAATGCATCATGATTTTGTGCGTGAAAACTATACCAGAAGAGCCTTACAAATTTCCATTGAAGTGCAGAATGACAAATCGTTTAATTTACATGAAATGAATAAACGTATTGCTACTGATCCTATTATTCTATCAAGTTGCTTTGCACAACACATTGCATACTATACACAGGACCATTTTTTTGAACTATTCGGGCCATTCAAGGAAAATCAGATTCCCACTACAATAAGAAAGAAGCTTGATGGAAGGATGGTATTGTTAGGATTTAATGTAAAAGATTCTAAATCGTTACCAGTTAAAAATACGCTTATTCCATTCATAAATTGGATAATAAAGACTAGTTAACTTTACTTATAATGATAATCCTGTAGGTTAGAAATTTAATTTGTAATTATTCTATCTTAAAAAACAAGCTGATGAAACCCTTTTTAAATTACTATTGCATATAAGCGAAGAGAAAATAAAGTTTACAAATCATAGATAATATATCAGAATCTTAGAGAATAGTCTATGACTCTTATCATATTTTTCACGTCAAAAACCATGACATTGGCCGGCAGATTAATAGTTAAAATTCGTTCTTCTGGAGGATCATATTTTAAAACATGGATCAAAGTTCCTTTAGCCAGTCCTTTTCCACTTCTTTTTTCAATCATAATCTCTGGCTTAAACAGTGCATCAAATGTCAAAAGGTATGTACCACCCCATACATTTATTGAATATTCTACTTTATAGTAAGGAATTGACATTCTTGGAAACAAAAGGTTAGATGATCCGTGAAGAATTTCATTCTCATTGTACATCCTTCCATGAAATTCATCAATGAATGGAACCTTGGAGAAAACGGTTGATTTTAATGATTTCCTAATACATACCGTTGTATATCGTCCAAATTCTTCGTCAGGTAAGGTTGATGGACCATATTTGGCATCATCGTACATTATGATTCTGCGATTAACAAGAAATTTTTCTGAAGTTTCAATTAACCTGCGAATGTTTTCGACAAACTGCTGTTCATTACATTCATAAAGAGGCATTAAACTTTTTTCACTCCATCTATAATTTTTGAAATAGTGCTTTTAGAAGCGCAAATGGTAATAATAGGATCTTTTGGATAAGCATCACCGATTTCTTCTGAAATGCTAATTCTTTCATTATCCTTAATATATAGCATCTTCTTCCAAAATTTACCGTCTGCTACAATTGTCGTAGTACCATTGATTGAAAAGCCAATTTCTGATAGGTCATATTCTATTTTTTCTAAAGGTATGAACACAGAAATCGATTTTAATTCCTGCTTGTTTTGCATTATTCTTTGAAATGCAGTTCAGGTATAAAAATCGGTCGCATATATTTAACAAGAGTAGGTGATTAATTTAAAGAAACAGAACTGTATAGATATTATGAAGATAAGAAATATTCAAGCTAAATTAAGTAGTGAATTCATTTGATATATATTAATATTATTCCAAAGATAGAATGGCTGTGTTAACTTAAGTAAGTCCTTTCACCTCCATAAATTAATGAAATTAGTATTGAATTTGATGATACCATTATTCTGCATAAACACAAAAAGAACTAGCCATTTGTGGACATGCTGTAGATTGCACAGTCTGTTTCTTCTTCTTCTTATACATGGGAAATAGTCATCAAATGCCTCGGTTCTGTCTTTCAGATATTCTATCGTTCTTTCTACAACTATGCTCTTTTCATATGATGAATGTAGTAATCTATGTTTTAATCCTAATGACGCACATGCTTCTGGATACCATGTCTCACCACCATCACTATAAACGGTATGTATGTTTTCCGTAAATTTTGATTAATGAATTAAGAAATGCCTCTGCAACCGTCATATTCCTGTGTCTTGAGATGTAAACACGAAGAAGTTGCCTATGAATTGGCTCCTCAACAACCCATAGCCATGCTTCATTACTATAACCAATCAATCTGTATCATAGTTTCATCAATTAGAAAAGCAGATATTCTTTTACAACAGTAAAGGTGTCTAGGATTGAATCTCTGAACCCATTTCCATACAGCTGTATGGCTCCTTTTTCCTTCTTCTCCAAATAATAATGGTTGAATAGCCTTAGAGGTACTTCTGAAACTTAAGCCTAGAAAATATAAGTATAATGCATATAGTATTACCTCTGCAGATGATGTTCTCTCACGTTGAAGTACGATCATAGAATACGGGAGAATATTCGTAGCTATAGCTTTATCCTAAAGTTAACACAGCCGATAGAATAGATTGGGAAGTAATGTGGCTTACCATAAATGTAGAAACAGAGAATAAAACTAATGCCATAACAATTGAATTATTTGTTATGCAATTACATGTAACATGCCCTAGCCTGTGACGTAATTTCTATCTACCTTCAGTCAAATAAATCCCCTAGAAGGGATCTCTATTGTATGCATATGCTATATTTTTGCAATCTTTCATATTTTTATACGGATTTGTGAATTGGCGGTGTCTATAGCGTAATTTGCCTAGTAGAGTCATAGGAAGTTCAAGACAAAAATTTGCTTTCCATAAAACACATTAAACCGACTTAATAAATATGATCTATGAGTAGTCAGACAAAATCAGATTACGAAGTTTTACTTAAGCGTTTACAAGATAAGCTTGGTAATACTTCAAGAAAGGCTGTATCAAGACTCGAAGTTCCCACTCCCCATATTATTTGGGTTGGACAACGTACAATTTTCAGAAATTTTATCGAATTTCCAAAAGCATTGAGAAGAGACCCAGAGAAATTACTGCTTTATCTTAACAAGGAACTTGCATCTGCTGGTTACATTGCTGGTGAACGAGTAATATTCCTTGGACGTAAAGAACCTTCATCTTTTGGAACACTAATAGACAGATATATCAAAGACTATGTAATTTGCCCTGTATGTGGAAGTCCTGATACTAGAACTGAAAGGAATAGAAAACTTGGATTTTTGTTATGTGAAGCATGTGGTGCTAGATCCTCAATTAAAGGAAATTATGCTTAAAAATTAATTTATTTCAAATAAAAATTATAATAACTGATTAGTGATATTACGTATGCCGCATTTTACTCATTATAATATTGTTCTCTTATTATCATAAATTTCAATTTAACAAATATAGCCTCAAAGCTTTTTACTCTACAATAAGTTAAAGTTGACTATTGGTCCTAAGTACGAACTTGGGAACCATCTCAAATAGATATGACTGCAATAATGTCACTTCATCAAGAAACACAGACACAGCAGGCAGAAAACAGCTTTACTGCTGGTCAGAGTTGGGGAGCCTTAAGAAAAGCATGGAAAGGCTATAGAATTGCAAAGGTACAGAGCGACGATGCCAAAATGCGGGAATACGCGACGAAAATTAGAAAGATCCAAACAGAACTACGAGTTAATGTAGCATCATTCCCCCAGTTAGACATCGTTTAGGGAATTTTTTTCCCTGTTTCCAATCATGCAAACTGTTACTTTTTATTGGGTTGCTAACTGTTGCTATTTTTTCTCTTAAATTTTGGTGATATATCAATTAAACATATTTAAAAGCACCTTGTAAATTGCTTTGAATGCTAAACCAAAAGGGACAGTAGTGGGATGACCTTCAGCTATATTTGCCTTGCTAAATACTGCTCTGACAGCATCATTTATCGACTGTTCGTGATTGGTGATTCTATTCTGTATGGATTGCATCATGGCGTCTAAAAAATCAACAGCTAATAATGGATATTTTGAAATTTCAGATTTATAAATTTAAAAACTGTCAGAATAATAATTGGTTTTGAAAATCTGTCATCATTCTTCCTCTTATCGATTGGTATTTGATCGTTATTATAGCAAATAATGTATTTCACTTTAAATTTCATTCTGTCCGTTGAGTTTCATGATGGCAGGCTAAACAAAGATGATGTTGGTTGATATGATTAATACGATCAAGTGAATTTTACTAAAACAATTTTTAAAGTCTATAATAAATTCTACAGGGGTTGTAGGCTAAACGATATGTAATTATTTGTGTAACTCTGATTTTTCGATGGCTGATCAATTTTGGAAAAAGAGGATGATATAATTGAAGAAACTGGAGAATCAAAACACGAAAATGATACGAATGTGACTGAGGAATTGACTAAGGTTAGAGAGGAGTTGGATTTAGTTAGAGAGGAATTGTGTAGAGCTAGAGAGTCTTCGGACAACAATCTTAATAAATTAAAGTATATGATAGCAGACTTTGATAATTATCGTAAACAAATGGAAAAGCAAACGGCTTCAAAAGTTGAATCAAGTAGAGCTGAAGTCCTTTTGAAGTTCCTAAATATTCGTGATGATTATTTGCGGGCTTTAGAAATTGCAAAACAGAGCAAGTCTGAAGCCGTTGTAATTGAGGGCCTAGAAGCGATTTTAAAGAACCTTGATTCTATTCTTAAATCCGAGGGTATTATGGAAATTGAAACAGTTGAAACTCCTTTTGATCCAAACATCCATGACGCTATTAGCTACTCATACCACGACGATGTACCAGAGAATACTGTCACAAGCGAGATTCGAAAAGGGTATATGTTAAACAATAAAGTTTTAAGACCGGCCATTGTAGAAATTTCTAAAAGGATAGTTAAAAATACCGATAATGATACAGGGAAAATAGAAAAGGAGACTGAAAATTAATTATGGTCAAAATTATAGGAATAGACCTTGGAACAAGTAACTCTGCTGCGGCAGCAATGGTCGGCGGTAAACCTACAATCATACAGGCAGCGGAAGGTACTTCTGTTGGAGGAAAGGCGTTTCCCTCAGTTGTTGCTTTTACTCGCGAAGGCCAGCTTATTGTAGGTGAGCCAGCAAGACGTCAGATGATATCAAATGCCGAAGGTACTGTCCTTGCAGCAAAACGCAAAATGGGAACTGATTTTAAATTCACTGTATTTGGTAAGCAGTATACTCCACAACAAATATCTGCATTCATCTTACAAAAAATAAAGAGAGATGCTGAGGCTTTCCTAGGGGATACTGTGGATAAAGCAGTAATCACCGTACCTGCTTACTTTAATGATAACCAAAGGCAGGCAACAAAGGATGCTGGTGAAATTGCAGGATTACAGGTGGTGAGGATCATCAACGAGCCGACAGCTGCCTCATTGGCCTATGGATTGGACAAGGTTCAAAAAGACCTTAAAATTATGGTCTTTGACTTTGGGGGCGGAACACTGGATGTTACAATAATGGAAATGGGAGGAGGAGTTTTCCAGGTTAAAAGTACTTCTGGTGATACTCAGCTTGGAGGAACTGACATGGATAATGCTTTGGTTGATTATATTCTCCAAGGATTCAAACAGCAATCTGGATTAGATGTTAGAAATGACAAAGCTGCAATGATGAGGATAAGGGAGGCAGCAGAGAAAGCCAAAATCGAATTATCAAATATTGTTACTACTGAAATTAATCTGCCTTTTCTTGCATACGATGCTACCACAGGTCCAAAGAATCTTGTATTGTCTTTAACGAGAGCAAAACTAGAAGAGCTGCTGCGACCAATAGTTGAAAGATGTAGATCACCTATGATGCAGTCTATTCAGGATGCGAAAATAACACCAAATGAAGTTGATAAAATCATATTGATTGGTGGACCTACAAGAATGCCGATTGTTAGACAATTCGTTGCAAACGTTATGGGCAAGGAGCCAGAACGCGGCGTGGATCCAATGGAAGCTGTTGCAATGGGAGCAGCTATTCAAGGAGCTATTATTTCCGGCGATGTGTCGACAGACATACTTTTAGTAGACGTTACACCACTTACTCTAGGCGTAGAAGTTCTTGGTGGTTTAAAAGAGCCTCTAATTGAGCGTAACACCACAATTCCTTCAAAAAAGAGCAAAGTGTTTACTACCGCAGCTGACTACCAGACTGCCGTTACGATTCATGTAGTGCAAGGCGAAAGACCCATGGCATCTGATTGTGTATCACTTGGGATGTTTAACCTATCTGGAATCCCTCCAGCCCCAAGAGGTATACCCCAGATCGAAGTTACTTTCGATATAGATGCGAATGGAATCTTGAACGTTACAGCCAAAGACATGGCTACATCAAAAGAGGCAAAAATCACGATAACTGCAAACACTAAACTATCAAAAGAAGAGATCGAGAAATTAAAGAAAGAATCAGAAAAGTTTGCCGATGCTGACAAAAAGAAGAAAGAGGAGGCTGAAATCAAAAATGAAGCTGATAATTTGACCTATGCAGCAGAAAAACTAGTAAAGCAAGATCTGAAAGATAAAATCAAACAAGAACAAATAGACAGAGTCAACAAATCTGCTCAAGAATTAAAGGATGCAATTGCTAGCAACAATGTAGACAATATTAGGTCAAAGATGCAAGAATTGAAAAATATTCTTGGTGAGGTTAGCGCGGAAGCTTATAGAGCTGCAGGAGCCCCCTCTGCATCTACTAGTACCTCAGGAGGAGCAACAGCAGATGGCACTGGTCCCGCCGGTACAGGGTCTACTGTTGGAGGATTTGACCCAGGTACCAATACATCAGACACGACGTCACCTCCACCGCCATAATATTGAACAACATTTTACACTATTGATAATAAAGAACCATAGGAGTATGAAAATATGAGCAAGAGGGACTATTATGATGTTCTTACAGTTAGTAGGAATGCAAGTAAGGAAGAAATCAAGAACGCATATAGAAAGTTAGCATTACAGTATCACCCTGACCGAAACAAGTCACCTGGATCTGAAGAAAAGTTCAAAGAAATTTCAGAAGCATACGCTGTTTTGTCTGACGATGAAAAAAGAAAAAGATATGACACATATGGTCATGTTGGCGCCGAAGAGGTATTCAGAGGTTCGGAAGCAAATTTCGATGAAATCTTCAGAGATATGGGATTCAGTGGTGTTAGGGACATTTTCGAGCAGATATTTGGAGGCCGTGGTGCTGGCGGTTTCGGCGGCATGGGCGGTAGCGATCCCTTTGGTTTTGGTTTTAGCTTTGGCAGAGGCGGAGGTAGAAGAAAAGGACAGGATATTCTTTATGATATTGAACTTTCCTTAGAAGACGTCCTTAAAGGAAGAAAGGATAAACTAGATCTACCAAAACTTGAGAGGTGTAACAATTGTGGTGGAACCGGTGCTGCACCTGGGACTAAGCCAAAGAAATGTAGTGTCTGTAACGGCCAAGGACAAACTAGACATATATATAATCAAAATAGATTTTCCACTTTTGTATCACTAGAGCCATGCCAAACATGCCAAGGTCAAGGCGAAATTATTGATAAACCCTGCAATATCTGTAATGGTTCAGGCAGAGTCAGAAGGAGTAAGAAAATAGATCTAGAAATTCCTGCAGGAGTAGAGGATGGAATGACATTGCAATTGCGTGGTGAGGGAGAGCCATCCGAAAATGGATTTCCTGGAGATTTATTAATAAGAATTCATGTTAGGCAACATCCACTATTTGAGAGATTAGAAGACGGTCATTTGCTTTACAATCTAAATCTTAAATTTACTGATCTGGCACTTGGAACAGAAGTTCGAGTTCCCACGCTTGACGGCCATGAAAAATTAAAAATTCCACAGGGCACACAACCAAATACTATTTTAAAAATTAAAGGTAAAGGACTGCCTCGCTACGGTGGATATGGTAAGGGTGACCTGCTTACAAGGATCGACATTAAGGTTCCAACTAAATTAAATGACAGACAAAAATCATTACTTAAGCAGTTAGAAATGGAATTTCAAAGTAGAGAAGAGGGTGTATAATAGATATACATTTAGATGGATGACAATCTTCAAAATGAAGATCTCATCCAAGATTAATAAAGTGTGTTTTATAGTTTCTTGGTTATAGCGTAAATTTTTTAGAATGCGAGTAATCTAAAATTAATTATTAGCTAGTGTATTAATTCCCATGCACATAGAATAGGTCTAAATTGAAAAAGAATAAAACTATAGATGCTATTGCATTGTCAAGTGGCTCTATCTACAAAAATGAATAATGCTTAGTTTTCTCGATCACTAATTATCTAATATACTTCTTTTTGACTAAACTTTATTTCCAACTTACGTTCTCCTTTACCCTTTAATGCATAATATATATTCTTATTTATAACGCTATATAGATGTGCATGCAATTGAGGCAAGAAGGGTTTCGAAGACATATAAGGATTCAAGATATGCAGCATTAAACAATGTGTCATTAAATGTGGAACCAAGGAAAATATTTACACTTCTTGGTAGAAATGGTGCTGGTAAGACCACCTTTATACGTATCTGTGCTACTCAGCTGATGCCTTCTACGGGAACAATATCTGTACTTGGGTATGATGTTTTAAAGGAGCCAAGTAAAATAAGAAATGTTATTTCTATAGTTCCACAAGAAGGAAGGCCTTTGAGAGCACTTACTCCTTGGGATCATGTATACAATTGGCTACAAATCAGAGGTGAAGATAAAAAAGTAGCTAGAGAAAAGACTGAAAACATTTTACATAAGCTTGAACTTTATGAAGCAAAAGACAAGCCTGCAATGAATCTTTCGGGTGGCATGAAACAAAAAATTCTTGTAGCAATGGCAATAGCTACTAACGCTCAATTACTATTCCTTGATGAGCCCACAATTGGTTTGGATCCTGTTTCAAGGCGTCAGGTCTGGTCAGCAATCAAGGATTGGAAGAAGGATGGAGGATCTATATTGTTAACAACACATTATATGGATGAAGCTGAAATGCTTTCAGATAATATTGTGATAATAGATAATGGCCATTTAATAGCAAAGGGTACCATGCGTGAACTACGAAAGTTCATACCGCAAAATATAAGAGTAGATATTGCAAGGGATGGAATTGATGTCGATTTACTCAGATCATATGGTTCAATAGTGGACACTGGCACCGATACTATACGAGTCTTTACTTTTGAATCAACCATTAAAGAATTATCAGAATTTGCGATAAAAAGAAATCTTTCATTTACAATTTCTCCAATAACTTTAGATGACGTATTTGTCTCACTTGTTGCCAATAGTGTTGGAACAATAGGCCAGAATGACTTAATAGATTAAGATGGAAATTAGGGGAATTTATGCCATAATTACTATTGATTTAATGAAAGTCTGTATAAAGGCTCTCCTCTGCGCTTTATAGTATAGATGTATATCATGATTTTATCATTGATATATATTGGCGTATTACATCACAGCAATTTATTGCGGGGGTTGCCAAGCCTGGTCAAAGGCGTGAGATCAGACGTATTTGTCCGGCACGATGCTCAGATGTTGTGATATTTGACTGGGTTACCTCATCCCTTAGGGGTTCGTGGGTTCAAATCCCACCCCCCGCACCATAGAACCTCCTTTCAAAATACACTTTTAACATATGCTCCATTTTAAACTTATGAATCAATCATTGCACTGTGGTTACTAAAGGATTAGGAAATCTACAATAAAATACGTAATGGGGTTAGAATTTAAAGGGATTTACGTACAAAAACGATATACTTATTAGTTAAACTATTCTAACAGATTCATCTTTAATTGGAAGGTTTGATATTATGAAGACTAATTTTGTTAAAAATAGTTGTCGTGATTAGAAGTGATTTATTTGAAGTTTACTGCCAGGCGATTTACCTAAACCAATGCTGGAACTAATTGTAGATAAGTTAAAATTAATCTTTGCATTATCTTGTAGCACTTTTAACAGACCATATTCTAATGTTGACGAGTTGGTAAAAATAAAAAGTTAGTTACATTATAAAGTAACTTCTCTATATCATTTCCTGATACTAATTTTGAGTAACAAAAGGAGTGAGAAACATTTGTTGATAGCATTTGATATGGATGGTACTTTACTTGATGGAAGATTGGTTTTTGCCCTTGCTGATAGGTTTGGACTATCAGATAAAGTTAGAGAAATCCAAAATAATATCCTTTTGCCTGGATATGAGCAAAGCAGGAAAATCGCGAGGTTATTTAAAGGACTTGATCAACAAGATGTAAGAAATGCGATTGAGAACATAAAGTTAATGAAGAACTGTGAAAGAGTTGCAAAAGAATTTAAAGAACTTGGGCACGTGGTGGGAATAATTAGTGATAGCTACACTATTGCAACAGATTATGTAGCAGAAAAATTGAACTTTGATTTTAGCGAATCTAATATACTTGAATTAGATCAAAATGGAAAGTTGACTGGTAACGTTAAGATGCCTTTGGGATGGGAAAAAATAGGATGCTACTGTAAAATTTCGGTTTGCAAAAGGTATTCGCTAGAAAATATTGCACAAAAATTCAAAATTGCATTAGGATCCACTGTGGCAATTGGGGATAGCAAATCTGATTTGTGCATGTTAGAACGAGCAAATATTGGAATTGCGTTTAGACCAAAACAAAAAATACTAGAGGAGAAGGCAGATGTGTCAATAAAACAAGCAGATCTTGCTATTGTCACGCAATTTATATAGACATTTTTAATTGATTCAACGTTGGTAACAATATTTTAAAAATTGGTTGACTGATGATGCTTTTATCAAATAACACATAGTAAATAATAAAATAACTATTTAGTTGTACTTCTTCAGCCTCTTATTCTATTTTTGTTGCAGCGGTTTTTTACTTATGCGGAGACAGAGATATATTTCCCTGTGTAGAAATGCTGTCAGCGGGGTGGGGAAGCCAGATCTCATACAGAGGCTAGGTAATCCCGGCGGGCTCATAACCCGCAGAGCGGTTTCCACTTAAAAAACACGTGGCCGTATGTTCAAATCAACCCCCCGCTATTGGCTTTTTATTGCAATTCATCTGACGGATCATATATGCTTAAAATCCATATGCAATGACCGCAGATAATGGCAATGTTTCTTTGTAAACATTATACTAATTAACATAAATTCGTGTACTCATCTCAATAATATGAAAACGCGTGCCTTGAATGTTATATGCAGAAAGTATAGCTGCAATTTTGCCATCGATAGTTGCATAAGAAGAGAAGCATACGACGAGGGATGGAAGTAGATTACACCGAATTATGACAAGTAAAATATATGTCGAAACCATTCCAAGAATTTTTGGCATTGATAGAATGGTTTATGGAAATCCTATGCCCAAGGGAAGGAACTGGATGCGGAATTGCAAGAAGAACAAACAAGGGATAAACAAGTGGAGCTGACTTGAAAGTAATAACGTGATCATACTCAGTTAGATTTAGATTGTAGCTCACTGATGTCATAACTATAAGCAAAATTGTTAAGATTCATCATATTAAGAGACAGAAAAGATGGACAGAAGAAATACTTGATATCTTATAATATCTAGATATAATTAACTAAGCATCAAAAATTGTAACTTTCTACATTACTTAGCAAATGACCACTTATATTGGATTGCCTCTCGGTAAACAATTTCATGCCGTCAAGTTTATGCAATAACAACTATTATGAAGAATAAAACCATCTGGTAAACAATGATTCTGGATAAAGACATACAGACGACTTTTCCATGCCATATCTATGAATAGGTTTGGTCAAATGTCTGTGTGATTTTGGGGTAGGAAGATACAATCCTGTCTTTATATTTCTGTTTTGCAGTACACAAGTTTTCTTACTAATCCTGTCTTTATATTTGCATCTATCACACTGGAATCCTTTATTTCTCCCTTCTGATTTCATTCGCTTTCCACAAGCTTTGCATAAAGGATTGAGCATATCGCATACTTGTACAAGTTTTAGGATGTAAAGATATTCTATATTCAAAATTTTTGGATGCTTTGATGTTGCTTTTCTAACCGCGCAACCAATTTCGATAATGTCACCTCTTACTAACTTTGAAGCGACAGTTATTAAACCAGTTGGCTCGTATATTGCAGCTGGACAAGTAACTCCATTAGAGTCCTCTATCTCAAACAATACGTGGCCTCCTTGTATAATATGTGGCTTAGTACTGATTTTACAACGGATATAGCCAGCAGTATAAGCTTTGATCTGAGATAATTTCAATCCGTTTTGTAAATGCATATTTGTCCCTTGGTTTGAGCGAAAAACCATATAACCATCCAATTTCTCCTCTAACTCTAATCTTTCCAGTGATGAAACTACCACTTCAGGGTTTTCTCCCCTTATACCACAGAAAACCGGATCGGGACCATGAGGTGTAATTAATACACGCCTGTGATTTTGATCGTAATTGTTGAAGGTGTTTGGGAATGTATTTTTACTATATTCGATTACCTTTGATATATCTACTACTCTATCTGTACCACAATATTCCGGTTTTCTGTATGCTATGGCTTCAAAGGTATGATCATTGTCTAGCAAACAACCAATTGCAGCTAATGAGCCTACTAAACCTTGGCCATCTCCAAAGGCGAAGTATTCCATGAAGTGTTCTTTTGCAATCTTTTCTGCTTGTCTTCTACTTAGAATGTCAAACATCGCAACTCGACTGAATTCTTTTATAATATCTGGAATCTCTTTTCCTTTAAAAAAGGCAACAGCAGGGTTTGCACCTGAACCTATATTTGATCCCTCCTCTATACTTTGTTTTACATATCCAATTATTTTATCATGGCTCTTTGCTCTCACCCTTAGACAAACAGCGCCATTGCCGCGTGTCTTCCATGGAACATTAGGATTCAATCTAATCAGAAGCGGATAATCAATAAACTTTGCATTTATCTTTAACAAATAGTCTGTAATTTTAAATGCCAATTGAGTGGTACATCTGGATAGCGTTGAATCGGTATCATCAAATCCAATATGCAGAATCTCATACGATTCATTCTTGATGATGCTCATCACATTTCTGGGTATAAGTGTTGCAAATATTAACTTAAGAATAAACGGTATTTCTAGTAGTATGATGCGTGATAGAATACTATTGCGTCTGATATTCTATATATTATTTGGACCTCAGTTTAATGAGATTATCCGGGCGTCTTATTAAATTAGAGACCATTATAAATATACAATATAATTGTGTGAATTAAGGGGAGCATTTCTTCACCTTTCTGTGCATGTTGAATTTTCATGTTAATTCTAATCCTGTATCATATGATTCTTAGTGGCCATCTTTTGAAAACATAATTATTTGATAAAACGTAGTGGGTAATGACAATAAGGAATAAGAAACCAACTACTTCCTCTCCGAACATTAAATGCGAGATATGTGGTATCTTATTTACAACAGAACAGGACCTAGAGCAGCACAAGAAACTAGAACATAAAGAGCATCAGAGGCCAACTGGCGTCAGTTAGGTTATTTTTATTTGTAATCTTAAATTTATCTTTCCTACTAATATTTTCATATGCTATTATATGAAATTGATTCTCTGACTTCTCACTTTGCTCATCTTCATTTTCAACTATGGAAATATTTTAACAGACTTGCATTTAACTTTCGGGATATGCGGCTAATTAAATCAATTAACTTTCATGGGCAACGTCTTAAATTTATAATATGTACTACTTTTTCAACAAGGATTCACTAGGAAACTAATAGACAGTTATGAAACTTTTCTTTACTATAAACAGTTAGTTTTATTACAACTCTTGACGATAGAAAATATATGGATACGAGGTCAATACAAGAAATTGATTTTGTAAAACGAAATGGTCTGCTACCTGTTATAGTTCAAGATAAAAACACAAAAGATATCCTTATGCTAGCATATGCTAATAGAGAGGCACTTGATTATACTATTAAAACAGGGAATGCTTATTTTTGGAGTAATTCTCGTAATAAATTATGGATGAAAGGAGAGAAATCCGGGAACACACAGAAAGTTACGGAGATATTGGTTGACTGTGACTCTGACGCTTTGTTGTATTTGGTCGATTCGAAGGCTCCAGCTTGCCACACTGGTAAACGATCATGTTTCCATAACCTGTTAGAAAGGAATAAATTGAGATAATTTTTAAAATTTCAGACAAATCAAAAGAATTGTATTGATTACGTGGTAATTCTTATATTGTATGAAGCTGAGATCAAGTGATATGGATAATTTTGTAGAGAAAAATTTAGTAATATTAAAATTGTGCTTAGAGAACCTTATGTATCACAGTTATAGATAGATGGTAGTCAAAAATATGGGCAGTATCCAATCTTTAAAATGTAGAGAATGTAGTAATGAATATGAACCTCAATTCAAATATATATGCGAAGAATGCTTCGGTCCGCTGGATGTTATTTATAATACCTCTACTATCCAAAAGCAAACCCTTGTATCAAGACAGGATAAGACCTACTGGCGCTATTTCGAACTACTCCCAATTTCTGATAAATGCAATATTGTAAATCTCAATGCGGGTTTTACTCCTTTGCAATATGCTGATAAGCTCGGTAAAGAAATAGGTGGACTGAAAAAGCTGTATATTAAAAACGATTCTGTAAATCCGACATTCTCATTCAAAGACAGGCCTGCTGGAGTAGCTGTCTCAAGAGCCAAAGAAACAAAATTAAAAGCGGTAGGTTGCGCATCTACCGGTAACCTTGCTTCAGCTACAGCAGCTCATGCTGCGAAAGCAGAACTGCCATGCTATATTTTTGCCCCTTCTGATATTGAACACGTAAAGGTATCACAAGCGTTATCATATGGCGCTGAATTTGTTGCAGTGGACGGAACATATGATGATGCCAACAGAGTTGCTTCCGTAATTGGCGACTCTAAAGGTATTGGTGTTGTGAATATAAACATGCGACCATATTATGTTGAAGGCTCAAAGACACTTGCTTTCGAAGTAGCTGAGCAGATGAATTGGCGGGTTCCTGACAACCTAATAATTCCGGTTGGAAGCGGTGCAATGTTAAATGCAATTTGCAAAGGATTTGAAGAATTAGAAGGTTTAGGGTTTATCGATAATGTGGCAAATATGAAGATTATTGCTGCACAACCTGATGGATGTGCTCCAGTGGTTGATGCCTTCAAGCGAAAAAGTAATGATGTTATTCCAGTTGAAAGACCTGAAACAATTGCGAAAAGCCTTGCAATAGGAGATCCTGGAGACGGATTATATGTATTGAAAAGATTGAAGCAATTTAATGGAATTGCAGAAGAAGCTACTGATGATCAAATTATTGATGGAATATTGATTCTTGCTAAAACGGAAGGCATATTCACGGAACCTGCTGGAGGGGTCTCAATAGCAGTACTCAGAAAGCTAATTGAAGATGGCAAAATTGATAATGATGAGACAGTAGTTTGCTACATCACTGGCAATGGACTTAAGTCTACGGAAGCAATTATGGATGCACTTCCTAAACTTAACACTGTAAAGCCTGATGTTCAGATAGTTTCAGCAATGATTAGATAACCATACATATTTGTACGATGTGAGAACAAATAAATGGCAAAAATTGAATTCACAATTCCAGCAGTCTTGAATAAAGGCGCAGGTGAAAAAAAAGTTTTGTTAGAAGCTAGCAACTTATACGACGCATTTGCAAAAGTTTCTGACTCCATGGGAGAAGATTTTAAACGGAGAATATTTGACCTTAATGGCAAACCGCGTGCCCTAATTAATATTTACATCAATGGCAAAAACATGCGCTTCAGCAGTGATGGCATGGCAACATCGCTTTCAGAGGGGGATTCTATATATATATTGCCAGCAGTGGCAGGTGGAGCGAAACTTACGAATGAAGATTTACAACGCTATTCCAGGCAGATAATGCTTGAAGAAATAGGGTTTACTGGAATGGAGAATCTGCGCGACTCTAAAGTTTGTGTGATCGGGGTGGGCGGAATTGGAAATCCTATTGTAACTCAATTGACTGCAATGGGAATTGGCAAACTAAAAATAGTTGATAGAGATGTTGTGGAGATTTCAAATCTACATAGACAACATCTTTACACCCAGAATGACATTGGTAAAGTCAAGGTTGAAGTAGCAGCAGAACATTTAAAGAGGATAAATCCCATGGTTGAAATTGAAGCTGTTCCAGCTTCTGTTACTAAGCAGGCAGCTGAAAGTATTATCAAAGGGAGCGATATCGTTATTGATGCTCTGGATAGCATCGATGCAAGATATGCACTAAATGATGCATGCATTAAATTCAATATACCTTTTATCTATGCGGGAGCATTAGGAATGCTAGGTTCAGTTTGTACTATATTGCCCAATAAATCTGCATGTTTGCGGTGCATATTCCCTGCATTGGCTGAGGAGGATATGCCGACTTGCAGTACTGAAGGGGTACATCCATCAATATTATATTTGGTAGGTGGTATCCAAGTATCAGAAGCAGTTAAGATAATCACAGGGCAGCAACCGACACTTGAAAATAAATTACTTTATATTGACCTAAATGAACTTTCATTTGATAAGATCCGTGTTTTCAGACACGAGGATTGCCCTTCATGTGGATCAAAGAAGGAGATAGAGAAAGCGAATCTTATTGCACAACAGCAATTGATAATTGAACAGCTTTGTGGAAGGGATAGCGGTAAAAGAACATATACTGTTACTCCATCAGAGCTATCTTCACCAATTAGTCTAATTGAAATAGTAAAGAATGCAGAATCGTTAGGATATCAAGTCAAAACTAAAGGTAACTTGGGAATAACTGCAATAAGCAATAATGGCGGTAAATTATCTGTTAGCTTCTTGACAAGTGGGGCGGCAACGATAGTTGGTGCAAGAGACGAAGAAGACGCTCTATCTATATACAGAACATTTCTAAAAGATTTAAAATGAAAAACACTGAACATTACTTTGACGGTACTATTATAGATAAATATTCTGGCAGATTAATGAAGCTCATAAGGGATAGAACAACCCATGGTAAAGGTCGATTTCAAAGATATCTAAGTTAGCCATAGATAATAGAAATAGAACAAAACGAAATATGATCTGTTGAATACCTTTGTATTACATTATAATAGATCCCAGTAAAATCTGTTCGATAGCATTCTTAGGTCTGATTCTTATCAGTTAACCTTCCCTCCTATCCATAATTTATCGCTAGGAAGATCAACTCATTGTTTAAGGAATTTTATTTTTTATTATTTTATTATTTGAAATGAATCAATCACTTTTTGTATGATTGGCAAGTATTTGGAGTATTTTACTGCGTCTGCATTATATGAAAGGAAATATAGTTTATCACTCTTAATTGTCAAAATATCCATTGCTTTAGTTATCCCTACAATAGGATTACTGTACGTATAGACTATTTTGTGTGCTGGATTACCTCCTGAAACACTTGTCGGAGTTGATTCCACAAGATTAAAATTCGGCAAAGCTTGTCTTAAATTAATTTGTGTGGCAGCATATTGAGCAGGTGATTCATCATGAGATGTTAAATTCCCGACTTCGATTATGAGATATTCTCTAAATGTATTTGAAGTACCTTCTCCTGTAGGTGATAGAAAATTAACAACAATATTTCGATGCTCTTCATCTATTCCTTGATTGAATTCTAACTTTTCCCAATTTGATGGATATTGTATTTTAAATCCATAAGTATGACTTTGATATGTCAAGAAAATACCATCATTTGTTTGTGCTGATGCTATCTGTGTTATAATAGCGCTTGGTAATAATAAAATGGGCACTACCATCAATAAATATAAAAGGCGTGTATTTTGGATGGGCATTATTGTATTATCTATCATGATGCTTATTGCACCCTTTCATCATATGTTATAATTACATCCTCTCGTTTAGTTTTCAGAATCTCTGCTGCATTTGTAATTGCCTTTGCAAAGGCTTCTTTTTGTTCCCTTGTTCAAGATATAATGAAATTGCTATTAAAGGCATATTGAATGTATAACAAATGTAGAATAACTTAAACCCTTCTGCAGAGTTGATGTGATAGCGCACCTCTTTTAAATCGATTCTATTATATAGCATTGAGCATCCATATTCTATCGAATAGAGTATCGGTGCATCCGCAAAGAAGTTAAAGCTTACTTTCCTCTAGAACTAAGAAAGTTGTTCTATATGATCATGATAGCCTCGTCATAACAAAAACAATGCCCGCCGAAATTACATATTTCATATACAACAGGAAGAAAATGAAAAGTAACTTCTGTTA
>DATDNG010000057.1:0-2149 GCA_036518375.1 Nitrososphaeraceae archaeon
GGTCCCAAACATCTCCTATATTAAGAGAAAATTCAAAATGTAAAGTATTGCCGTCTGCTAATTCGTTGACATTGTATAATTGCTGTATATAATCATGATCGTTAATGGTTGAATTGATGCCTCGCTCGATAGTTTTCCTTCCGTATTAATCACAATTTCTTTATGTGCATCTTGTGGTGCACAAATTGCAGCAGAATGGTTGAAGAAACATTAACCATATTTGTTAATAGTAAATTGATCTTTGACAGATCCATTATTAGCATAGAACTCAAAATATATATATCTCTAGTGATATTACTAGTGATGTGTGGTTAGATATTGGTTTAATTACAAATAGAAGTAAATGGAAAGTTCTGACAATTGTCGCAGTTTATTCCAGAGAAGACTGCTAATCTTGCTTTTGGGGTTATTGCAGATTCTGCAAATAGACTTAATAAATAAAACATTTTTTTGGCATTTTGATTTACCTTTACCGTATTTTACTGCCTTCTTGAAGCACCAGATAAACAAGCAATAAAAGATCATCATAATAAATATGGCTTTGAATGTGAATGGATTACCGAAGTAAAAACAAGTGCTTAATTTAACATACGACATCAATCAAAATGCCGCCTTGTCTTATTCTCCCGTTCTAGACCAGATGACGGTAAATCAGATTTTGAGCCAATCTGCACAAAAAGCTTTCTTGCAAAGATAAAAGAAGTAGCAATAGAGGAGGAATCATCCCATGTCGGTTACTAAGATTTGGTGTCACTTTTACAAAATCTTATGTAACTAAATCTGAGTTGAACTTTTTAAGCAGATCTATCCTATCAAAAAAAGACTACATACAATTGATATTGGTAAGACAAAAAGCAACGATTTATCCACTAACTGCTGCAATGTGTAGCAGTTAGTGCTACTTGATGAAATATGGAATATTTTAGAAAGTGAGGACACAGAATACGTAGTACAGGTAATCCATGTAGTTCTTAAAAGATGGAGCAATCTCATCTGCACACATACTAAATGGTAATAGTTAGTTAATAGCAATATCAACATCTATTGATATATCCAGCGTGTACGATAAGAAACGAGGGTCAAGCGCTGTTAGGGCTATAGCCAGGATATTTGTAGCCTATGTTGACGCCATAAATAGAGGCTTCGTTTTAAAGAAATTAAAAAATAAAGAATACATGTCAACTATACAAAACAATATCCATAAAAGAATTTGCTTCGCCCAGGATCTATTTTGTTGTCGTTGTTGTTGTTGAGCCACCTAGCTAACTGATAAATTCTTCAAAATACTTGCTATTACTTGCTTATCGCCTACCTGTCTCTTTATCTCCAAGCTCTCATTGTACAGCTTTATAGCCTGATCATAATCCCCCTTTTTAGAATGTACGACAGCACAGGGTTTGTAAGCCAGAATATATTAGAACCTTAGGGGTTAACCTTGTTAACTTACAGTGTTAATCAAAGTCTTAATAAGATGTACCAAAACATAGCACAAGGTATTAACAGGATTGAACCAACTGCAAATAATGAAACAAAATATATTTGTCTATTGTGTGGTGGCTCTTTTGATTGGATTGTCTATTATCTATTTACAAATGGGTTTACGCAATGCACTAAGAATGTCTAGTCATTCCTCCCAACCATCTTTCAGACATCCAGAACAAATTCATGGGAATAGTCAAAATAGCGGACAGATAAGGATACCAGGAGGACAAATGGCATTTTTCATAACAGTTGGGTTAGCGGACATTCCAGCGGCAATATGGATCTTGAAGAACAAGCGCAGTAGTAATAAAGTACCATACATTATTGCTATAGCAGGCTCTGCAGGGCTAATTATCTTGTATGTTCTGAGCAGAACAGTAAATCTTCCCCTTGTCGGTTTTGAAGAACATGTAGGTTCAGTAGATGTACTCTCCAAGATATTGCAAGTCGGAATAATAATATGCCCTACACTCCTCCTTCTAACACAACATAAACAACAAATGACAAAGTTGCGTGCGCCCAGCATAAGGATCTACATGTAAGGATGATTGGAATGACAAAATCAAATATATCTGCAATATCTACGATGCTTTTTGTATTAGTATTAACTGCATTATCGTTACTAACTTTTCAAACTCAATCTATGGCGCAAACAAATTCGATCTCT
>DATDNG010000058.1:0-2515 GCA_036518375.1 Nitrososphaeraceae archaeon
AGACTGGCATATACAATATATCGGGTTTTAAGAAATTCAAGAATACCACTGTTTCTTCATCTAAAGAGCAATCATGTATTTAGCGTATGGCAGCAAATAGTCTTGCTTACTGTACGATAATACGAAGGTAAGAGTTATAGAATGTTTGTAGATTGGTTAGTTGAAGCGTATTATCTCAGAATGTTTCTTCAGCTGTCACGTATACCTTATTATACTACTCTTCAGAAGTTTTGTTATTGGAGAAGATAATTTCATCGTTCATATTGTTGCTTAGCAATATCAGAAGATTATTCATGGCATAGATTCGACAGGATTCAAGATAACTCATGCTTCACAATATTATACTGAACGAATAGAAACTAGAAGAAGATATGTGAAATTATCTATTGGAGCTGATGTGCTGCTACAACAAATCATATGTTAAGCAGGATCAGTAACCTGCTAACGGTTTCTTATTACTTCTAGTCCAGAAATCAGCTACACTGTAATTTGAATAGTCTGATTATTTATAAAGATAATTGAAGGGAATTGGATTTTGTAACTTCGCAAGACGATATAGAAAGTCACACATTTGACGAGATAGTATTATTCATTATAATTGAGATCTGGGAGCTGTTAGCATGAACCAAATCTGTTTGTCGAAACATTATGGTTTTTTTGCTAAGCACAACAATAAGAATTTCTAAAACCTTAACTATTATGACTACATTTAAATAATTATGTCTGTTGCAGAAGAGCAATTTACCGCAGTGGACAAAGAGCAAAGATGGGAATGCAAAATATGCAGAAAGGTTTTTTCGAGTTTGTATATACTAAATTATCACAGATTGCTGGAACACAGTCATTATAAACGACCGCCAATAGGAGTTGGATAAAATAATCAATTCCCAATGTTTGTTTCGTCAATATATACATGACACTAGACCAGACCTGATATGATTGTCTCGCTTGCTACCACTTGTTTTATGTTATTTGTAATCAACTAGAAACTTAGCTGATGAAGATTAAAGAATTTGGAATTGTTATCCTGTGGATGCATTAGATATACTAAGGATCTTTACAACCTCGACAAATTCTTGTATCATTTGAATTCTGTTCCAAAAAGTTAGAAAAATATACAGGACGTAGAGAACTTGGCTGGAACAGAAAGGACTAATTAATGCTCAAAAATGAGATCCTATGGTTTGACGCTGAATTATTGTACAAGATAAGGTTCAATGCTCGGTATTTGAGCCCTCATATCTCTTTACAGTTGCAGAGGTGTGTAATCAACTAGTCGTTTACCATTTTCATCCTCGCTAACCATGATTGAATTATAATCACCAAATTCCAAATCATTATGAGTAGTAAGAAATACCTGTTTAAAGCTTTTATCTTGGATTAGTATGTTGACTAGAATACGTCTTCGACTGGAGTCTAAGCTTGCCATGGGCTCGTCCATTATTATTGAGTTTATTAGTGGTGGTTTTTTTTCCGAATATTTGAAAGGTCTTATCCTAGCCATCAGCTTTGATATAGCAATTCTTAAAGCTAATCCCAAAGAAGTTTCATCGCCTCCGCTAAGTTGATCCTTATTTTTTATCATATTGTCTTTACTATCCATGAGCGTCATCTCCAAACCATGGGATTCCATACCACCTCTTATCCTTCTCATTTTAGAAGTTATATTATCGATGGTGTAACGACCTTGTGTAAGTTGCGTAAGGTACTCGTTAGTAGATTGTCTTAGTGCTCCTGCCATTCTTCCTTGTACTACGTAGTTAGAAATGAAGCCATCAATTTCGCCCCGTAGATATTTCACATGACGCAATTCATTCTCTTTTTCTAGCATTATTGTTTCCTTTTGTGAAAGTTGTACTAGAGTTGATTCTCTATTTTTTATTTCCTCTTTTAAGGAATAAATCTCACTTATCACTATGTCTAATATCTTTTGCTTACTTGTAATGCTGGCCTCGATAGTTTTTCTTGTAATGATAATTTCATCGATCGTCCTGCATTCAAAACGACGTATCAGATCATCCAAACTAATAGCCAAAAGATTTCTGAGATATTGTTGCTGTTTGCTTTTTAGTTGAGTAAGATCATCAATTATACTGTCCATTTGATCCTCTGATTGTGATAGCTGTTCTTCATACTTTTTATATCGGCAGTTTTCCTCCTCTATTTGTCTATTCAGTAGTTGCATATTGTCATCACAATTTGCAATTTGAATTTCAAGCTTTGAGACTTGAGAAATCATCTCTCCGATCGTCGAAAATCCATTACACGATAAAAAATCTTGGATTGATTTGACAGAATATTGGCTTAGTGTAGACAAAAGCAATTCTCTAAGATTGACAAGACCCTCTGAAATTGTAAATAATGTCTCAAGAAAAGCCTTAATTTCGGTTTTTGCCTCTATCTCTCTCTCTATTTCTGAGTGACTTTCAACAGCTCGCCTAAATTGCAAGTTGATATCTTTGTAATTGTCTTCTATATCCCTCATCTCTTGGCCAAGACTTATTATCATTTTTTC
>DATDNG010000059.1:0-2390 GCA_036518375.1 Nitrososphaeraceae archaeon
TCCAGCTGTTAATAGAGTACCTGTTTGCAAAGGTTGATGTTCCACAGCCTGTTTGATTGAAAGGTAGGCGGTTCTTCCCTCTACTACCGCCACCACAGTGCAGAAATGCAAGCGGAAACTTACTATCAGTTCTGGCTAGATTATAATATTTAGCAACTGTATTAACAACAGTTGAATTATTCGATCCATCGCCATACGGGTATGCAAAAATTGTTGCATTGATTCGATGATCAATTAGACATTGTTTTGATTGGCCTATTTCATAATCTAAATCTGCTGGCGATAATTTATTTAAATGTGGATGGGTCATAGTATGGGATTCTATATCCATGCCATCATGTTGTAACGCTGCTATATCTTGCCAAGACATCCCCTTATCCAAATCATGATCATGCGTTGTTCCTATCCAATCGCAGACCTCAAAGAAAGTGGCCTTAAACCCATACTTGTCTAAGATTGGCTTGGCATATTCATATTGGCTCTTATGCGAATCGTCAAAATTTATAATTACTACTTTACTAGTATTATTATTTAGACCATTGGGAGCAGTTCCTTGATTGTTTTTTTCTCCAACTGAGGTTAGTGCTGCTGATGATGATTGTTGTTGTTGTTCTTGGTTAGGCAACGAAAGAGGAGGAGGAGAAGAAGCAGGAGGAGGAAGATATGAAATCTGACCATAGGAGTTAATTGAGAATGATAGCTCTATAGTTGCCAAATTAAATATTAAACCAAAGAATAGTAAAACCAAAAATACCATTTTTAACATATATAATATATCTAACCAACTAATATCTATAGAAAATTAGTATTTGAAAATTAGTTAACCAAGTTAATGAAGTATTAAACAAAAATAAAAAATTAAAGTTACTTACTTTTATCTAACTATGCTCTCCTTCAGATCTGTTTGTTAATATGATGATGTGCAGCAGGAACATTGGTTCAGTTTGATGGGGTGTGAAATTTGCAACAGAACATTGGATCACGACTGAAAACACAAAGAATCGGATGCTTGCTTTGATGCTGCAATGGGAGTTGTCTTCCGCTTCCTCTTTTAATCCCATCACACAGCAGTGGTGCTCCATCTAGCGTAATATGGCAAACGATAAAGGATGATCTACGAGGAGTTGAAGTTAAAGGTAAGCCCATGTCTTATGATACAGATGACTTTGGTATGCTCTCCCAAAGTTACCATCGAATACTTTGCTGAACTTGTACAATAGAGATAAAGGACTTGCCAAATACTGGATATCTCACACTCCAAAATTATTCGTAATAAACCTACCCGAGGCCGATGTTGCAAGATATTTTTGTGTCGAGATAATAGACCGTGTATTCCGAAAGAGGAAAAGTAGTTTCACTTTAACTCCTAGGATTGTATTTGTCTTTGATGAAGCTCAGGAATTCATTCCCGCTGAATGGAGACATTTCTACTTTACTTTACTTTGCAAAAGACGATCTTCTTCCTTTTCTTTTTCTTCTAGTTGCAAGGAAAGCTGCTCTTCCTGCTGCCTTTATGAGTTGTTTTTGTGTGCGCTTTTGCTTTTGTTCTTGTTGCTATTGATCTTCTGTTTCTTCCTCTGAAGAATCTATTGGTGTTGCTTCTGCTTCTCCTGTTGGTGTTGTTATTGTTGGTGTTGTAGTAGTGTCTTGTGATGGTATTGTGGTTGTTGATATGGTTGCTTCTTTGCTAAGAATATGAGAGTCATACAATGTTTTTGCCATACTATCAAACCGGGTTTGTTCCTTCATGTTTGCAAATGCCATAATTAACGATTGTATTTGAGACTGCATGCTGATAAATTGTTCCTTCATTGCCTCTAATTCCACTTCTTTCTTCTTCTCAGACTCTAATGCTTCCTGATATCCCTCATAGCTCATGATCATCTTACACTTGGTGCAGAACTTTGCATCCTGTGTGTTACCTTCGCTGCAGTGAGGACAAATTTTGGGGTTCAGAGTATCGATTGGAACGTTGTTCTTTGTAACTATACCATACGCCTCTAACAAACTTTCAGAAGATTCGTTTCCAAAATAGTGTATATATTTTTGGGCCATATTGCTGTTAGGAGACCATCCTGCATGTTGATTTAGTGTGCTGGACTTTAGCTTGGTTGACTTCTCTGTAAGAGCAAAGTGTCTTCTGATATATGGATTAAATGGTTTTGAGAGCAGATTCTTTATCTTTTCCTTGTCCTCATTTGATATTGTTGAACCTTCAGCAAGCAGCTTTGGAAAGAACTCTTCTTTATATATTTTATAGATTTGATATAAGCCCCTAGTGTTAAGCCGCCTACCCATAGTATTCTGACTAAGGCCTATAAAGAGAGGAGAGTTTGGATTGTTGCGGCTAGGATGGTTTGATAGCCATTCTTTTATGTAAGGTATTGACT
>DATDNG010000060.1:0-2964 GCA_036518375.1 Nitrososphaeraceae archaeon
CTACAATGGAACAAGGACCAAATAATAGAATTACAGCTAAATATACCTGCAGCAGCCATGATCATAATATGACGTCTTTTAATAGTGTAAATGTTACTGGAGTATAGTGAAGTATAATTGGTTCAGGTATATCAAATTTCATTTTACATGGTCGTGTCCTATATATATGCAGTCCTATCAAAGCCTACTACTGCAATCACAAAAATTATCGCTCCTGTAACAATTTACCAATCCCGCACGAACATACCCTCGAATGCGAGTCACATATACAGTCAGCTTAAAAGTCTTTACAATCAAACGATTTGTTGCAAGTTTTTGTCTGTTCTGTCTGTGTGAAAGAACCACATTTTTATCCAATTAAATAATAGTCCCAATGTAAGCAGAACTAAAAGTAGTATTTTAATACGTAATTTACTTTTCGGGAACTGGTTTTATGAATTGATGTATTATTGTTGTTGTTGCTGTCACTATGTTTGTTTGATTGTTATCTTTAATATGTTGTTGTTGCTTGTATGCGTCCTTTAGTTGCGATGGTATTATCCTTGAGCGTATGGATTATTTTCAGCAACCATTGACATCAATACTAGTCCAAAACCAATAACTATTGCTGTGGCAAACGGCATCAATCTAGATTCTTTGAGAGACATTAGTATCATTTTAAGGAAGAATCAAGTAAGCCATGGAATAGGAATAATGGATAACGACATTAATAATAATAACAGCTACTCTTGGTTATATAGTGTTTACTCCTATTTCCTTTTCATTTCAACTCTTTCTTTGGTGACATGCGAAAGAAAATAATACTGGCTGTAGCAGTGTCTTTAAATTCCATTTATTTTTCCTCATAATAAGCAGAGTATATGTCTGTTAGTAGAGTAATTTACCAAAGTATTCTTTCTTTTAGATTTTATGGCATAAAAAAATTCTTAGCTATTATAGTATAGTCAGTATGTCGTACGTCATGAACTCAAAGTACGTCAAGCATAAATCAAAAGGAGAACACATATTATCTGATCTTCAAAAGAAGATTTTACGTAGCATATGTACTACTAAGAATGCTGATTATCATAGTCTTCAAAAAGATACCTTAGCTATTCTCTATGTGTCCAACGTGTTTTATGTGTTGCAGTAGCTGTGAAAGAAGAATGAAGCCCTTGTTTTCGATCAAGCAATATATTATTATTTCGTAATATACCGTAACTATTAAGTACAGTACCATGATAAAATGAACTATTATGGGTCATGGAATAGTGTGTGATAACAAAAAATGCAAACATAGGCTAGGCCAGCATCATTTTAGTAAAAGAAAACAATTCTTAGAATGTACAGAATGTAGTTGTAAGGAATATGAGTAATAACTGATGATATTGCAGTGCTGTATATAAAGCTGATAACTGCCTGTAACCAAGGTTTATGGGAAATAGACCCTTAGCAGAACGTAAATCACTAATAACTTCAGCTCTTATTGCAGTTGTCTAGCCAGCCGGTCCCAGTATTTGTGATGGTAAATTAGGCAGAGGAGAGAATAGGAGAGTTTGGCTGTGGTGGAATAGAAGGCAGGAAATTATTATTGTTATTAATGACAAATGGTTGTTGTGGTAGTGCCTCAAAAACGATAAGATAATAATAAAAGATATCCGAAACAGCTAAAGCTGGAATCATTCAAAAGAATTACTTTAGCTGTTGACAGAATTTAAATATGAGGATAGTGATGAAGCTTTTCAAAATGGCGCAGTTTATACCGACAGAGAAGTTGATAGAAGCTGCCATCTATCTTAGATGGATCTCCGTCCTGGATTTAGCTGTATCAATCTCACATGAACCTGAAGATGGAGATCGTGAAGGCGAAATACAGTATCCAAGTTATAATCCGCTTGCTTGTACTGCATAATTTTTTACAAGGCTAAAGTCTCCGCCTTTAATACTCCTAATATTGATAACGATTTCAAAATGCGATTTATGGTCTGGCTGAATATCAGATGGTGCAGTAAAGGTGTTGCCAGTGCCTATGACATTTTTGTTGCTGTCATACAACGTAGCAGAAACTTCAACATGCCTGGCTGGCTGTGTACTGCTGTTTAGTACTTCTCCAATTATATGCAATTCAGGAAAGACTTTATTGTTATCCATAAACATATTTGAATTGAGTATCTGAAGCCTTTGGATTTGAATCAGTTGAGCAAATGCAGATGGAATCATGATAAGGCAAACTAGCAGCAACACTGGGATGATTTGCTTTATCATCTTACTTCTCGATATTTTACACAGTATTTAAGGATGTATGGACAACAAATTGTATACTAACAAGAATCTCCATCAAGGAAAGAAAAAGATGACGCAGACTAATTTTGTGTTATTATTCTAGTGGTGGATTAATCTGGTATGTTGTAGAAGTTGACCCTGGCTGACCATTACGAATGACTTGTAGAATGTTTTTGTCTTTTGAAAGGTAGTATAGTATTGTACGTGCATCTGCTGTACCACTTTCCGAGATAGATGGCTCTGGTTGATTGGCTTGGGCTTCTTCTATTGTTGATGTTGTAATGTCATAGCATTCAAAAAAGTATCGAATTTTGTATTTTCCTGCTATAACCTCACCTGTTTGAAAGTCTGTCATTACCGGAGCGACCAGTGGTATGGCTCTTGCTACCGCTAAATTATTCGCTGAGGAAGGCGCATATATCTTTTCTGTTTAGTTAAAGAAACGGTCTCTTTCTTTGGCAATCTCTCATGTTTATTGTGATTCATATTTTCGATATAACTTTCCTCAGCAGATTTTGAATTGTTGTTACATGCATAAATTGAGATATATTGAGACGTATGTATATAGGACACGACAAAAATTTACGTCACGAATATCAGTATGTAAAGCTTTTCTGAGCACAAATAATCTGGTAATAGCGATAGGCGCATATACATAATTTGTTTCTATCAAAATTATTTTTAATCCAACAACACGTACTA
>DATDNG010000061.1:0-9193 GCA_036518375.1 Nitrososphaeraceae archaeon
GATATTACTTTACCAAAAAAAGGCTCAATTGACAAGAAAATCCCAGATTCGGATACCAAATTCTGCTTCGAGTGTGGTTCTAACCTCAAGGCAAACTCAAAGTTCTGCAGAAATTGTGGAACCAAACAAGAATAAATGTAGTACGTATCATTTGAATCTAATCCTTGTTGGTTTCTTCTGTCTCCTTCAACAACATATAGCACTCATTGCAAATCGATTTTGAAAAGATAAAGTTCAATAGATAAAATCTAAATCTTCCACAGGATTCACATTTTCGCATATGCACATTTCTACAAACTCGTCCATAAATCTAGCTATTGCTCATTTAATTGCTGTCCTGAAACTTAAAACAACCGCAATAATATTTGTCTCGCACTTTCATTGACGTTACTGTTGTCAGACTGGGGTTTTTAAGTAGACTTTTCATTTTTGCTATAGTTTTCTCTTTATTCTATATACTACTATACTTTAAATTATCGTTGGGAAGAATTTGGTCATCTTGCAAAATGATTCACAGACACTTGAGGCAAGGCGAGCATTTGGGATCCTTTTTGTAACAGTGGCCGTGGCAGTTGCTATGGCTACGATTCTGACGGAAATTGCATTTCTAAATAATACGCCATTATACTACTATGCTATCATCTGGCTTGGAAGTTTTAGCATCACCTTTGGCGTAGTTTTTCCTAAAATTCGAAAGTCGATCAGGTCTATTCAAGGAAGAATGAAAAATAGCATGAAGTGGCCTACTAATGCAAAGGCGATAAATGGAATATGCTGGGCTGGCCCCTTTGCAATAATTCCTCTATTTCCGCATTTCTATCAATTTCTAGTCTTACTTGGTATTGGATCAGGTAATATCTCTACATATCTATTTATGAAAATATACAATAGCGCGAATTACCGCGAGCAGATGATAGTGGGTCTAATTTCTCTAGCAGCAATCCCTATTGCACTGGGAGTAGACATGACTCTCTTTATATCAAGGCAAGATGTTGCAATAATGATCTCTCGGATTTCAATATCAATTGCATACGGTGTAGCTGGAATATATGCACTTTTTTGCGAATGAATATATGATCCGGTCACCCATATAAGCCAAAGTAAAATTCTTGTCACAGTTGGATAAATGAAATATGCTTGCTAGCATTGTTATCGATCGATGCGTTCAATCGTCATTAAGGCCAGCTCGCAAAAAAGTTGACAAGCAAAATTGACACTTTCCGTTTTGTTAATCGCAGGTCTTGTTAGAGCTGTAAAGTCAAGAAAGAGATCTATTACCCCTAGCATATGCGAATCATGTATAAATAGGGGAGGTTGCAATTAGCAAGGCTGTCATAAAGGATAAAGCACATTATGCAAAGAAAAACTGATAAGATACAGATAAATGAGATCTTCACTAGTATTGAGGGAGAGGGTATCTTTTTTGGTACAAAAACAATGTTTGTGAGAATGGCCGGTTGTCCTCTTAATTGCTTCTGGTGCGACACAACATATGCCTTATCGATGAAAAGTGGACATGAATATACGCTTGATCATGTTAAGAATCTTATATCAAAAAATCTGCAGCCAAACACTTACAAAGTGAACTTTACTGGAGGAGAGCCGCTCGTACAATATCAGGCAATTATTGAGCTTGCAAAATTTATCAAGGAAGAGAAAGGACTAAGGACTTATATTGAATCATCTTGCTTTGATTCAAAGAAATTTGAAAAAGTTCTTCCATATATTGATATTTGTAAAATAGAATTCAAGATGAGTGATTCTAAAGTCATTGATAATGAGCATTATGTAAACTTATTACATAATGAAATTCAATGTCTCGCTTTAGCTATAGAAAACCATAAAACCACATATATCAAAGTTGTCATCACAGGATCAACAGAGATAGAAGAATTCAAAAAATTGCTGAAGAACGTATTCATGCATTTCGAAATCGCCAATCTTGCAGGATTTATAATACAGCCAAGCTATGGAACAGATGAGCCAACGATGGAACGGCTATTCAACTTTTATGATATCGTCTATCCGATTTATCATGACGTAAGAATAATACCTCAACTTCACAAGGTAATAGGAATCAGATAAAAACAAAAATGATGAACATGCAAGAGGAAAAGAAAAGTAAAAAAAATACTCTAAATAGGAAAACGATTGAAAAATTGATAAGAAAGCTTTTGATAGAACTTGGAGAAAATCCAAATCGAGAAGGCCTTGTAGGTACTCCACGTCGTATGGCTGAGATGTATGAGGAAATTTTTGCTGGTTATCGGATGAATTCTGGACTTGATATAAGTTTCAGCGAAGAAAGCGACACAATAATAGCTAAAGATATTCAATTTTATAGCATGTGTGAACATCATATGCTCCCGTTTTATGGAAAGATAAACATAGCTTACATTCCATCTGGCAGAGTTTTTGGAATTTCAAAGTTAGCTCGTCTAGTTGAGAAATATTCTCGCAGACTGCAGATCCAAGAACGGTTGACAAAACAGGTCGCAGATGAAATAATGCAAATGGGGGTAAAAGGAGTGCTGATTACAGCAGAAGGTGAACATCTTTGTATGAAGATGCGTGGCGTCAGAAATGGCAGTTTAATAATGACAATAGCCTATCGCGGCATTTTGGAGCGGAAACAGCTTCGAGAGGACATTCTTTCTCTTATTTATACTCCGAAAGCTGAATTACTTTCTACTTGAAAAGTTCCTGAAAATTACTTCATCTGTATAAAATTCATGGCAGTCTTTCGAGTGTTGATTAAGTTAATGATGACAAGGCTTATAAAAAAGAAAAATTCCTATAGGTAGGAAGAATGGCAAGTACAATCTTTAGAGTGCAGTCACACAAGTTCAGCCAAGATAATATTCAGACAACTCTAGTGTGCTCAAGGTGCGATGAAGTCTTTTCGAAAGAATTTCCTTTGGACCTTGAAGGCCAAACTATAGAATTTAAATGTCCTGTCTGTGGAGCACCAGGTGAAGCTGATCTTCCATATAAAAGTGCTGAGGAAAGGGAGGAATTTGAAGAAGATTTTGATGAAGTAGATGAAGAGGAAGGGGGAGAAGATTTTGATGAAGAATACTAGTTTACTCTAGTATCTACTTGATAGCCACTGTTATTGGCAATAATAGTTTTGGTCACACGCAAACGCCATTCTTAATTCCACAAATAAACTAATAAAATAAAAATCAGGTAGCTGTTTCCGAATTTAATGAGATTAACAGCCACTGTGCTACTTTTTCTTCGCTTTTATTGTCTTCTTTGCTTTCTTTTTTGTGGCCTGCTTTACTGGAACCTTTGCCTTGCTCTTTGTTGACGTGGCACCTCCTCCGCCAATCTTGAACATCTTAGTTCCGCAAACACTGCAGATACCCGATGTCGCATTTCTCCCATTCTTCATTGTTACCTGTTTTTCGTTTTTCATATCTCTCTTTGTCTTACATTTTACACAATATGCTTGTGTAGCCATTACTTTCAGAATAGTTAAAGCCAACTTCTTCTTAAACTTATATTCAAACCTAGTAGCTCATAAGAATTTTATAAAAATTGTTGAGACATGTAAATCAATCCATTGCAATAACAATTACCAGAAATCCAGATATTGCTGCTGATTAAATAAATAGACTGAGAGAAAAATAATGGCCGAAGATACTTCATCCACAGCTTCAAACAACACTATTCCATTCCCTACTTTAACCATTCTATATTTACCAGCAGAGGCAGAGAGTGTAATTGAAGAAATAAGTCAAAAATATTATAACATAACAGTAGAAGATTGTAAAGGATTTTTCCATGGTGGAGTGCAAAGACAATATAAAAAGGTAACCATTTGGAGCCAGGGAATAGATAGCTTATGGTTTAATGCGATCATAGCAAGCATTAAGGATCTAGCCAATGTTGAATATGTACCAATAGTATCAGGTGGAATAATGTATTCCGTGTAGATATTGAATCGTGTATGTTGTAATTTCGTTCAATTAAACAAAAAGGGAACATCCTAGTTTCCTAAATATATCTAGTGCGGTCTTGTCATCGATCCGAGCCCTAGGTGGGATTTGGACCCACGACCTAAGGTTTACGAAACCTTCGCTCTTCCATTCTGAGCTACTAGGGCAAAAAGAACATAGCCAGAATTCATTTTGTGTTATTTAATTCTTCATATATCATATTTTAGGAGAACAATTATCGTATTTTTATGACCATATTCTTATATTATTTAAACTTGGGTTACCTTCTTGTTAGTGATCCTTTGGTACAGGCTTTTGTCAATTCTTTGATATAACCTAAAATATATAACATCTAGCGACTAAAAATATATAATATACACATACACATAGCCAACTTAATCCTTGAGGTCCTCATGGCGGGATAGTCTCGTTAATGCTTTATGAAATTAATTAGTCCAAACATTCCATTATCCACCAAGAATGGTGCATGATAAATATTCCTGTTTTGATATTTTGTCATAGTATGAAGATATCTATTTCAGGTATCAGAGGAATTTATGGGTCTGACCTTAACTTACACGAGATTGGCAAATTTACTAGGTTATTTGCTTCTTCAATGATCAAGTCAGATGGTGAATGTGTCATATCGCGTGATACAAGGCCTTCAAGTCGCATAATTGCTGAATTTGTCTCAGCAAATCTAATGAAAGAAGGGATTGATGTTTACAACCTACGCGTGGCGCCAACCCCTATAGTATTTCGTGAATCAAGAAAGTACAAAGGCGGTCTTGTCATCACGGCATCACACAATCCTTTGGAATGGAATGGATTAAAGTTTATAATTAATGGTCGGGGGCTTTTCGAAAATGAATTGGATTTTATGCTCAGGGGAAAAGACACATCTAGGCCGGACAAATTTGGCAAATCATTTGATATTGTATCGAATTACGAAGATGAAGTCTTAGATTTGATACCAAAACAAGATAGAAATAACGGCATATTCGGATTAGACCTTGGGGGAGGAGCTGCATGCGGCTATTCTAACCAACTATTTGGAAAACTAGGCAAGAAAATCTATTCCATCAATGATATATACGGCATGTCTTCTAGGGGTCCAGATCCCACTACAGATGATTTGATACAATTGCGAAAGTTAGTTGTATCAAATCATCTTGAATTAGGATTTGCATTTGATTTGGATGGAGACAGGCTTGTAGTAATTAACAAAAAAGGAGAAAAGTTAGGTGTCGATGCAACGCTTCTGATATGTATTGCTAGCTCTATTAACCTAGGAATGAAAAAATTCGTAGCTAGCATAGATACTAGTTTATCCGTAGAGAAATATGTGGTTGAAAATGGGGGAAGACTCTATTATTCGAAAGTGGGCGAAGCAAATGTTGTCAACAAGATGCTAGAGGTAGATGCTGATGCAGGAGGTGAGGGAAGTAGCGCAGGGTTTATTATGCCAAAATTCAATATGTGTAGAGATGGTCTTTTATCAAGCGCAATTATCTCTTCAAATACTAAAGTAATTGAGAAATGCCTAGGCTTTTCCTCTCAATACAATCAGATTAGATCTAAAATATTTACCGATTCTCCAATTCAAACCAAACTCATCGATAAATTAAGAGATATATTAAAGGTAGAATCGTCTGAGGTTTTGACCATAGATGGTTTGAAAGCAATAGTCGATGATGATTCATGGATTCTTATACGACCTTCAAACACTGAAAATGCTATAAGAATATCAGTTGAATCAAAAATATCAAGGGTGCAATCATTGTACAAGGAGACTATCGAAAGGGTTCAACAAGTATATGACCAAGTTAAATGAAAGGGAAATTATTGATCTTTTTATCTCCAAACTTCGAATAAAGGATGAAAGAGATGATATAGCAACATTTGTTTTAAAAGAGGCAAAGAGGCATACCCCAAACACTCATCGGCTCCTTGTTCTTAAATGTGACATGCTTGTTGAAAGCACGGATGTACCTATCGGAATGCGGCCGGGACAAATTGCAAGAAAAAGTATAGTTGCATGCATAAGTGACCTCTCTGCAAAAGGTATCAGGCCACCGTACATCTGTGTCGTTTCAATCGGAATTCCAACGAAATACTCTAAAAACGATATCATAGATCTAGTAAACGGTTTTAAAAAGGCATCCAAAGAATTCGGAGTGAAAATAGTAGGAGGTGACACTAACAAATCTAACGAATTGATAATTGATTGTAATTTAGTCGGAGTTGCAGCTGATGACATACACATCCCAAAAAGAAATGGTGCAAAACCAGGAGATCTTATAATCTGTTCTGGGAATTTTGGCTACACGGCCTCAGGCTTGAAGATCCTAATGAGTAAATCAAAGGCTAAAGGACAATTTGAAAAGAAAGCTATTTTGTCTGTAACTAGCCCTAGGCCGAAACAGAGGTTTGGAATACATCTCGCTAAATATTTCTCTGCTTCTATTGATTCGAGCGATGGTCTTGCAATATCTCTATATGAATTAGCAAAACAAAGCAAAGTCAACTTTTTCATAGATCATATACCAACAGTAAACGGTATCCAAGAATTCGCTAAAAAAAATGATTTAGATGCTAAAGCCTTGATTTTTCATGGAGGAGAAGAGTATGAAATAGTTGCAACTATTTCAAGATCAAATTTGGAGAAGGCAAAATCATCTGCCAAGAAATCAAAACTCAAATTGCATGTTATTGGTAGAGTACATAAGGGATGCGGCAAGGTTTTTACTATAGATAATGGGAAAAGGTATTCACTTCTTGAAAGCCATGGTTAATTACATTGGCAAGTTCAACATCAAATCTAAAATAGGAATAATGGCTTTGTTCAACTAGCATTAGATCTATAACTGAAGATAGCATACTTTCAAATTGGTTTGAGATGTTATTGATACGCATAACAGAAATATTTTTATGTACCAATTTAAATGAGCATAGCCATTATAATTAAATAAATAAATTGATATTGTATAAATCGTTTTCTTGGATTTCTTAAATTGCAGGTTAATCTGTAGTGAAAAGAAACAAAAAACATTATATATAAATCATATTTCAATGTTATATCTCTTTATGTCAGAAAGCAATGACGTTACTCAATATAGATGGGGAGTTGCTCATATCTTTAGTAGCTATAATAATACGCTTGTACATGTCACAGACATCAGCGGCGCGGAGACCATTTCTTTCAGTTCTGGCGGAAGACATGTAACGGCAGATAGGTATGAATCATCTCCATACGCCGCGATGAAATCTGCGGTTTCAGCAGCAGATGCAGCAAAAACTAAAGGAATTAATGCTCTGCACATACGCGTAAGGGCTGTTGGAGGTGTTGGTTCGAGAATTCCTGGACCAGGTGCTCAGGCGGCGATTAGGGCGTTGGCGAGAGCTGGTTTCAGAATTGGCCGGATTGATGATGTAACTCCGGTTCCACATGATACCACCAGAAAGCCAGGTGGAAGAAGGGGAAGAAGAGTCTAATACAGATAACAACTTTTTTAATGGCGTTGGAGTGTTAAGGAAACTACAAAAACTATCGATATTGGATATTTTAGGGATCTAAATGATATATTTTTTTGACTCTAGATATTTGATTGGTCACAGGTTTCGCAGACATAGCGAATAAATTAAATGCTACTTTATTAAGACCACTAATCAGGTATCTATATAGCTGTGAGAGTGCAGGATTATGTGGAAATTTCAAAACCGAGGATAGTTATAGTTCTTATAATCACAGCTGTTACTTCATTACTTGCTGGAAGTAGATTCGACAATACTCCTGGAGATGCATGGGATGTTACTGCATGGCAACTGGGTTTCCTTACACTAACGGGTGCCATGGCATCTATGGGTTCTAGCGCTCTCAATCACTATTATGACAGAGATATTGATAAAATAATGGATAGGACTTCAGAAAGACCTATTCCTGCCGGAAGAATATCTCCAAGAAATGCGCTAGTCTATGGAATTACTCTTTGTATTCTTTCAGTTGCAATTGCATGGTTTACTTTGAATCCTGTAGCTACCGGAATGATTGCTTTGGGTATTTTTTTTTACGTTATAATATATACTGCTTGGCTCAAACGTATCAATGCTTCAAATATTGTTATTGGAGGTTTTGCAGGGAGCGCTGCATCAATGGCAGGATGGGCTACTGCGACAGGATCAATCAATTTACTTGGTTTCCTAATAGGATGGCTTGTCTTTATGTGGACACCACCTCATTTCTGGTGTTTAGCAATCAGAGCAAGGGAAGAGTACGCAAGCGTCCGTGTTCCCATGCTCCCTGTTTTGATAGGAAATAAGAGAACAGCAAGTTACATTTTTCTGAATACTGCAATTTTACTCCCATACTCTCTAACGCTTTACTTCTTCGGATTGGGCATTGTGTATACGACAGTTGCAACCATCGCTGGAGCTTTAATGTTGTTATATCATTATAAATTAACAAAAACCCCCACAGCAGAATTTGCTTGGAAAGCATACAAGGTTACTGCACCCTACTTAGTCGTAATATTTATTGCAATAGCAGTAGATGCATTTTTTTATTATAGAATCTAAACTATTAGAACAGATTGGAACAGATTTTATGATGCCTACTTCTCCCTGCTTTCACTATCTCATCCGCTGTTCTATTCAACAGATTCATTTAGACCTATTTGCTGAAAATTAAACATGAGATTTTGATTTCCTGCTTTGAAATAGTATCTCATTTAAGCATTATTTCTTAACTAATGTTTAATCAACCTCCCTTGACAGCAGTTACAGAATGAAGAAAACTGATAAAAAGGGATCTCTTAACGCGCTCCCCATATAAAGAGTTTCATGAAAATGATCATAACGACGCTTTTATCGAGGAAGCGCTCTTAAGGCCAACCAAATATGATCATATTCTTTAGGTAATAGGATCAACGAACTTGGGGATGCCACCAATAGCCCAATATCATCTTATAGGCTACAGGCCTGTGAACTCGCATGTAATGAAAGAATCAGTTAGTTTTGTATATGATAAGTTTTGATAGTGTTCGTAGTTTGAGATGAGAAATTAGTATTGCAAAATATATTTATGCAATATTATTGTATACAGTATAGAAATCCTGCCATTGATAATTGCAACGCACTTCCCTAGCAAGAACGACCTCAGATGAAGTCGAACGACAGAGGTCCGTTAGTATATTTATTTCTTCTACAAGGTTAGTAAATCACAGTAACTATGCCTATCCTAGGAAGAATCC
>DATDNG010000062.1:0-2903 GCA_036518375.1 Nitrososphaeraceae archaeon
AATGCAATTTTAACCTCGTTGAACTGAGATTTAGCGTGTTTGTCCATAATAACAACACCACGAGCCAGGATTTATTCCGATGACAATTAGCCAAACAAGCGCTTATGTTCTGCCATCATGCACCTGTTATATACAACATCAATTCCATTCTCTTTTGCTTTCCTTTCTGCTTCTTCATTGTATATTCCACTTTGCATCCATATTACTTTGATTTGATCTTTTTTCTTTATTGCGTCATCTATTACAGCAGGTACGTCTTCTGATCTTCTAAATACATCTACAATATCTATCGTTTCTAGTACGTCTGCAATAGTTGGATATGCCTTCCTACCAAGAACTTCTGTTGTTATTGTTGGATTTACTGGAATGACGTTATACCCATGTTCGATAAGATACTTAGGCACATAATGTGCAGCCTTTTCTTCATTTTTTGACATCCCTACTACTACGATATTCTTCAACTTATAAAATGACTTGACTTCGGAATCAGAATGTGAATCTGTGTTCATACTAATAACTATATCAAGTATTATTGTATTTATTCAATTATGTGCTATACAATTGTTTTTGCTGTATATGACGAGATATTCAGAGATTAATTTTTAGGTTCTCGGAGCATATATCTATCAACTTCTACGTACATGGCCAATCATTATCTTGCATGGTTTAGTACTATACTAATTCACGTAATCCACTTTTGAAATGGTTTTGTCATCTAACAGTGTATTTGTCACAGGTGGTGAAACCAGTGTATATGTCATATAAATAAGATTCTACCTGTTTATGTAAGGCTTCCTATTGCTCATGAGCCAATTTATCTACGGGCTCTCCAGTTGGTAATGGTGCATTTCTGTCTACTTTATATTTGTGAAGTTCATTAATATCCATATTCAAAATCACATTTCTGCCTACTTCTTTTATTTTTGACTTGGGAACATCAAATCTATAGTTATAATCACCAAATATCACTATTTTATCATCTGTTTCCTTCATTATATGTCCTACATGATCTTCATTTAGAACCCTAACTCCTTTGTTAAATAATCCCTTGGGATATTTTCTCTCATATGTTGCCAAGTCTAGATTTTCACCCTGAGTCCATTCTTCTATCGGTCTACTAGTGGGCAATGGTTCGTCACGTCTTACTTTGTATTTTTTTGCAATTTCATAAAGCTTAAGACCAATTAAGACATTCTTACTTGTCATCTGAATTTCTGATTTTGGTATGTCGTATCTATCATTTCCTTCACCAAACACAATAATTTTGTCTTCTGTTTCCCTTACTACATGTCCAATATAAGGAGAGTCTAACGCGATTACTCCTCTATTAAAATATTTTCCCGAGCTCATTTTATACTACATCTACACCTCTATATGATAATGTTATAAATATAAAGCTCCTCTTTTACTTAATGTTTTACATATTATTTTAATTTGATTGTTCCTTAGGATAAAATTCGTTGCGATCTGTTTTAAGGTCCTGCCCTCTGCTACATCTTGTACTTGTAAGCTAGCATCGCCAGGGTTCCTAATACTACTACCATACCCAACAATTCTTTTACACATTTCCTCCTCATAGAAAAATCAAATGCATTCGATGGTAGATGAGGCTCAAAAGATAGACTGCCAAATTATTATAATGACCAAGACATGTTTAGTTTAATTTAATACTGCTTCCAATATGTCCAGGCAGCCTCGCTCTTCTCTATCTTTCGTCTTAGACGGTAACATATACCATACCTAAAATACTTAACTTTGGATCAATTCAAGGGTCTTATCAATTATCTTATCATGATCAGCTTCTAATTCTGTTGTTATTAGAAGTAAGTGATAGTTTTCTAATGGTACTGTTATACGTTTAATCTTTTCATATTCTGTCATCGAATATTTTCCTTTGCCAATCTTAGGCGCAAGTGAGTTACGCAATCCCCACCTAGCTAAAGCCTGCAAAAGAGACCTTTTTGTTTCCTCTGATGACAATAGGTTCTTAATACCTTCACGTTGACCACCGTACCTGATTTCTCCAGTTTCATCACATATACCCGCGAAACGAATCTTTGAGTCAAGGTTCATGATGTCCTTACAGAGCTCACTATAGTCCATAATTATAAATTAGTATTGCAATGATTCTATTAAGGATTATTAAATCTATTAAATATCCTAGAAATGCAGATTCACAATGAGCCTTTTATGGTCAAGCCAGGGTAAACGAATAATAATAACTCCTGGCGACTTGTGTAAACTATATCTTTGCAATGAAAAATTCAAAGACCGTCATATTACACGCGATTATACTTGCACTCCTGATGCTGAATACTTTAATAATTCAACATTCGGTTGCGGGCACAGGTAGCTCTTCGATTTCCTCAGACAAAATTTTTTATTCATATCCCTCTACTCCTCTTAAGGCCATATTCAAACAAGTGGAAGACTCCATTGTGCAGATAACACACACATCTCAGCCAAGTAATAATGATTCAAACCCATTAGCCGAAAATATTACATTAGGTTCAGGATTTGTCTATGACAAACAGGGACATATAGTCACTAGTTATCGCGTAATAGGAAACGATAAGGTAGTAGATGTGACATTTGTAGATGGAAATAGATATACAGCAAAGGTGATAGGAGCTGACATCTACAGCGATATAGCAGTATTACAAATTATCCAGAATAATAATACACTGCAGCAGCAGCAGCAACAACAACAACCCTCTCATCCTCCTGTAAAACCACTTGTAATTGGAAACTCCTCAAAACTTGAGGTTGGAGATCCAGTAATTGCTATTGGGAATCCATTTGGCCTAAGTGACACACTTACGACAGGTATTGTAAGCGGGATAGGGAGATTGCTTCCATCTGCTGGAGGAGCTGGATTTTCCATACCAAATGCAATCCAAACA
>DATDNG010000063.1:0-3095 GCA_036518375.1 Nitrososphaeraceae archaeon
ATACCAATCTATTAACACACATTGCCAAATTTAAGACAGAGTATACCAATCAATTCTAAGACAAAGCATACCAATGTCGGAATTTACTTGATAGGATATACTAGGACAAGTTCTGCCTTCTATCGGCGGTGACGCTGTAGCCATGACCTTTCCAACACCTGGAATGGAAATAGTCATTGGCGTATTAAGCTGTGCAGTGAGTGTAATAGTAGCACTTTGGCTTGGAATCGTGCGTGCTGGAAGTGTTATGATGGCACCAGTAGCAGCAGTTATGCTATTATCACTACTGATAGATCTACTGTTTGTACTGGCTTCTTGAGGGTGATTTGGTTGGTCTAGATATTTTCCAGCTTCCACATTCTGCGAATTTCCATTTGAACAGACTATTGTATCGGAACCATAATTTGAACACACCTGTTGCGAATTGTAACCGGAGGGTATACTATTACTACTATGTTTATAGCTTACATCACTACTATGAATTCTAGGTGTTTTATCATTATGATGGGAAACCTGTGTTGATTTATCTTTGCTATCACTACTATGATCTGTTGTATCTTTGCTCTCATATCCGTGACTAGTATGATCTGTTGTTGACCCGATATTACTAGCTGGTGCGTTTGGCTCGACTCCAGTTATTAGTGATGTCGCTGATATTGGTCCACCTATGTTGCTACTATTACTGGTCGTTGCCGGTACTATTGGTTGTTTATAAGAAATAGCACTGGCAGTGCCAGAAGTAGGAATCTTGAGTCCGGCTATTATTGCTGAACTATTAAACCCACCTATGTTGATACTACTGGTTGGTGTTGCTAGTGGATTAGTTGCCCTCTTAGCAGCAACAGGATTGCTATGAATGGTATTTTTTATATATACTGACTGCTGCTCTTTTTGTTTTAAGGCAGCGGCTGATGGAGACAGACTATGAGTATTATTAGGGGCAGATAGAACTTCATGAGGGGAAGCACTTGTTGGCGTATGAGTAGAAGCTATTAATTCTGGATGAGAATTAGCTCCAACTCCTGTAACGTTTACACTATAAAATGATGCTGAAGTAGGATTACTACTGCATACGTATTTAGCTGTAATTTTATTAGATGGTCCTGGTTTTATAGTGGTGTATTTAGAAGTAAGTACAAAGTTCCACTTGGAATAATCTTTTGCTCCACCTGGACCAGTTCCAGTGGCTAGTTGATATGGCTTTACACTATTTACAATAACATACGCTTGGCAAGTAGATGGGGTTGTTGTCGCATTGCCAACGCCAATAGTAGATGATATTCCAGACACTGAGAGATCTCTGCCTATTGGTACTTGTTGACCCTTATTAGGCGATGTTATTCTTACAGCATGTGTCTTTGGATGTGTAGATGATACTGATAGTATCTGTTGGGCATATGAATACGGATTTGTCAGAACAACAAAAAGAAATAAGCTAAAAGCCAGCATTACTGTAACGATTAAAGTTGTATGGTTCACATTAATTATTCGCTATTGCTAATATATTTGAGTTAAAATGGTTGTTTATCAAACTTTGTTATAAATAATATCTATAAGTAATAAGACTTAGTTTTATGCGATTTATAGTCCCATAAGCAAATTTACTGAAAGTTTATGTAGGTTATAGTTTCTTTATATACAACAAGAAATTAAAATGTAATGCAAAAATTAGCTAGAGCACTCAACCAGTATAATGAATTGCCAAACATCATCACTGATAATCATGAAGACGTCTATCTTGTTGCTATTTTATTTTATTTGTGATTTCTTTCATTTTCATTATCTCATTCTAGAATAAACTATTGATGTTTTTAATATCGATAACAGGCTGCCAGTAGAAAAATAAAAAAAGTGAAAGGAAAAACAGAAGTTTTCAATAATGTAAAAATATGAAGATAACCTTGAACTCGATACTTTATAAAACGAAGTATTGAATACCTTTACCAAAACATTCTTTAAAATATTTGATGTTTGTTAGATCGATTTAATATAACGAATTTGTCTTCATTTTACCGAAACGATAAGCATGTTAGTTCGGGGAGTTTGGAAAAAATAATTCACAGAACTATTTAGTCATATACATAATAATTGATATAAGAACAAGCAAATTCATTTGCTCATATTCTTAGAATGTTATTTCTCTATGTATATTAAAGGTAATATTGATATCTACTTACCTTATACACTAAGAAATTCAATTGAGTTTCGTTAGAAACTGCTTTGTAATATAAGATGAACAAATATAAAGTGTAAACAATAATGGGTTTGGCAGGAACAATTGGAATAATAATTATTGGAATAATCGCGTTGATAGTGATAATTGCAATTGCAGTTTTTCTTATAAAACTTCTGCTACCAATAATCATATTAATTATACTTATTGGTGTGGGATTTTGGATTTATGGAAAGATAAAGACCTGATGATAGACATGGTGTCATTAGGTGTCATTATTTATTTTCTGCAGAATGAAATGATCAAAATATATCTGAACTATTTCGTAGAATTTCAAACATGGCGTAACAGTTTTCTTTATATTATAACTTAGTTAACAATCATAGCTGATTTGAAATACCCCTCTGCATGGAGAACAACTACGAGGGGGACACTAGCCTATCGTTAAGCAGATATATGTATCACCATACAACAATTAAAGCCCTGGCATCATCATGGAACGCATAATGAATTGATTAGTCATAGCAGTTAAAAGAAGAGCCTTTGCAGTAGACAGCCTCTTTGTTGGCTATCCTGACACCATACTCCTCTTCCTCTAATGATCTGTTATTTAAGGCAGCAATCAAATAGACGCATTACATTAGAATAATCTAATATATGCGATATTGAACCACATGAAATGCTATATTGTCATTCTTCATTGTTTCTGTTTGTTCTTAAATAATGGAAGACGAAATGAAAATGACTCCTCCATGTCAGCAGCAGTCGGTAGTTGCAAGTTCTACATTTATTCTTGTTTGGTTCCACAATTTCTGCAGAACTTTGAGTTTGCCTTGAGGTTAGAACCACACTCGAAGCAGAATTTGGTATCCGAATCTGGGATTTTCTTGTCAATTGAGCCTTTTTTTGGTAAAGTAATATC
>DATDNG010000064.1:0-5331 GCA_036518375.1 Nitrososphaeraceae archaeon
TATTTTCAATGTACTTTCTCCTTGCCTTGTTAAGATAACATTGCTCTGTCTGCCCCTGTACTCTACTTCTACCAAGGGATTATCCAAACCACTACTAACACTGATAGGATTTAACAGGACCTTTAGTTTACTGTGTTTGGCTGCAATTGTGAGGTCCTTGTCTATTATCTCTGCTTTTTCTAGTTCATCTATAAGCTTATTTTTCTGCATTTTCGCTCCCTTTACCTCACTTAGTATTTTGAGTACCATCAGAGATTCTGGTTTTGGCTTGCTAATAGAATATACTGGAAGTTCTACAAGCGACGTAACATTCTCATCTGGTAGACCATCATCTGGGTCTTCTTTATTATCATAGTCTATACGTGCATAGTATGGGGTACCTTTCCATATCATACAGGCTAAAGTACCTGACAAAATAGTGGCTGTTCAGTATAGCAGCGACAGTCAACAGCAGCCAGGTGCCGCACCACCAGGACCTCTGACCGGTAACAAGACTTCAGGCCAGATTTTACCAACGGGTGGTAAACACTGTGGCCTGAAATGGAGGGTTCTTGTTTTGAGTGAATAAGAATACCAAAAAAGTTATTCCATTATGCTTATGGATAATGAGATTGAACAGCAATACATAATATATCCTATAAATTCAAAGTTGTCATAGGTATTATAGCAATATGAGTCAAAATATTAAAGGAAATGAGAATATGCAAAATCAAGAACTACAAGAGCAAGCAAGCCAATGGGCACAAATCATAGGGCAGGTTATGGAAAAACTGACAGGAGCGAATATGTCTACTACAATTAGCTTTGACGATCTTGAAATTGATGTTCCAAAAGCACAAGGCCCGGGGGGCAGAGATTTGGGTGGTGCCAAGTGGAAAATTAATGGAAAAATAGTATGGTCTACAGAGGGACATAAAACATCAGGCGGAGTATAGAAAATAGAAACCATCTAGACTATTTTTTCTTTGGTTGTTGAAATTATTTCTATTTTTGATTATATTGGGAGGCCTGGCCTATGGTCCTATCTATTAGGAATGCGAAATGATATTAATCATGCACGTTTTCAAGTATGAGATTTTTAATTACATAGTTTGCATATCTTTTAAAATCCTTTGGAATTCTAGTATTACTCTTTGTGCTGTTAATACTGCTCCTCCATTACTTTTTATAACTCCGGCTGCAGCATAACTATGACCGCCACCATTCAACTTATAGGCAATCCAATCGCATTTTATTTCTGTTCCAGCTTTTCTTCTAATACTTATCTTTCCATCAGGAGAATATAACACCACAAGTTTCACATTGGGTATTTCTTGAAATATTCTTTCACTCACCAAACTTTTAGATAATATTCTTGGAGATTCAGTTATAGCTACAATTAAACCATTAATGTCCTGTATTGAAAGGGATTTTATTGCAGAAGACAGGGCAGATTCCTTAAAGGGAAGATATTTCTCTTCGTATTCTTGCTGTAATTCTTCATCCCAAAATACACCTTTGGATGCCTTCTTTATTATTAACTGCAACTTCTTATAACGATCAGGCAGACTCCGATAATAGGTAATAATCTCATGGAGAGGCGGTAAAGTTCCAATTTCAGGTAATCTAAAGTCAACTATATGTGCAAAATTTGCCATTCTTTTACACGCAGTTCTTTTCTTCAAAGCAAAGTTTTCCACTACAAGATCAGATGCACATTTTTGTTCTTGATCTGATGACAAGATAAGTGTCAGAAACGATTCTACTCTTATTCTTATTTCTTCTCGCCAACTGTGATGATCTAACCAAACTAAATTCCATCCATTACTCTTTACTTGAATAGCAGCTTCTTCTATCGGTTTGATATCTAAATCATTGTCAAGTGCTAAATCAGAAACTACAATTGTACCACTCTTGCTTGAACTATTAATACTAGATTTGATTACATCGACAGTTCTTTTCATGTTTTCATGTCCATAATTTGTAAGAAAGACCATTGTATCTGGAAAGGCATTCTTCAGAATTGCTCCACAGAACAGACCATCAACATCCTGCTCGTGTGTAATAGAGAGTATTCTTCGTTTGGAAGTATTGTTCATTTTTTATTCACTGCTTCATTAAGCAATAATAATAACAATTTGAATTTGTATTCGTATTTGTTAATATTCAATTTTAATAAAACAACTCAGAATAACAACAAATTCAAATGATAGCGCTTTTAATATTCTTTGTTTGGCATACCAAACTTTATGAAGGCAATAATTTTTGATATGGATGGCGTATTGGTAGATGCAATGCCGTTTCATTATGAAGCTATGAGAACTGCAATTAAAGAATTAAAAAATATTGATTTGGATAAAAGAACATTCTATTTACTTGAAGGAATGCCTGTTGCAGAGATGACATTAGAAATATTCAAACTCAAAGGATATCTTGTTGACAACAAAAGCATATCTAAAAAGGATGTTCAGATATCAGAAAAGGTAGCTGAAAGAAAAAAGGAAATATTCAGAGAAATGAATGTAATTCCAAAAACATATGATGGCGTAAAAGAATTAATTATTAATGATTTATCAGACTGCTCAAAAGCTGTTGTAAGTGGCGCAGCAAAACAAGAGGTCGATAAAATCATTGATGAAGTCTTTACAAAAGATAAATTTAATCTAATAATGAATGGTGATCAATTTGAAGGAAAAGGCAAGCCTGATCCTACACCATTTAAAGTAGCATTACAAAGGCTGAAGGTAGACAACAATAATCCTTCCGATGCAATGGTGGTAGAGAATGCACCACTTGGGGTAAAAGCTGCTAACAATGCAGGCATTCCTTGTATTGTTACCTTAAATACATCTCCTCTTACAATAGGAGATTTTGAAAATCTGATATCAAAAGATAGGATATTCAAAGATACTGCATCAGCAGGCAAATTTCTAAAGAATTGGTGTTGTGGTAACGGCAGTCTGTATTAGTAATTGATAGGATTGCTCAGGTATCTTAATCTGCTCTTTTGTCAATTCATGGCCAATGTTTTGCCAGTAAATTGACACTTCACACGATTTTTTAAATAAGCCAAAAAAGGACTCAAAATGTTATGAATTTAATGAGTTCAACACCACATGGTTAAGATACTAGGTTTATTGATTCATTTTCATGCTGATACGAATTTACAAGCAATAATGATATCAATTGAATTCATAACACTTCTGAGTGAGGATGATTTGAAAATGCTTTGTTGAATATGTTGTTGTTCTTGTGGTCGTAACTATGCAGTAGGTTGTGCAGCTCGTACACGGGGTTTGCATTCCGGAATGTCTATTCGACTGTAAGGCCGAGACATGAGGTTACTCACTCTCCAGTATAATTCTGCATTCCAGTTGTAGAATTTAAGAAAAGCTTCTTTGCATGATGTGCGCTAGCACCATTGCTAAAATCAAACATACTCATAAGTGAACCAGCTTTGGAGTCAAATGATTGATTTCCTATGCGTCCTAATCCCCAATTATCTTCTATAAAACGCAGAATTGATGCTGTGTCAGTTATATGATGGTCAATGAAGTTCACTTTTGAATATGGCGAGATTACTAACATAGGTTGGCGAGGTCCATATCCACAGCGGTCTTGGTATGCACCGGTAGGGGCATGACCACAAAGACCATTACTACCAACGAGCCTGTCGTGTTTAAGATCATTTGACTGGCTTACAATTGGAGGCATAACATGATCGTACCACCCATCTGAATCATCATACGCTATAATTACTGCAGTATCATTCCAGTATGGTAGTTTTTGCAAGTGATTTATAGTATTAACAAGGAAATCCTGCTCGTCAATTGGATTAGAATATGCTATACCGGGATGTCCATCTTGATATTTAGCTGCTTTTAAGAAGCTGACCGAAGGTAGATTACCGGCATCGGCTGCATTCCAAAAATCACTAAGGTCATACTGGTGATTTGCCTGGTCGGCTTTTTTGCCTATCATTGTTATAGAAGTCGGAGGAAGATGATGAGAATTAGAGGTTGATTTATAGTACTGAAACGGCTCATGATGAGGGCTATAATCAGTCACTTTCTTGCCAGCAATGTTCTTATGTGCTGACGCGCAAACAGCCTTGCCAATAGCAGAAGCGGAGGAGGTAGAATTAGTAGTGGCAACAGTAGGCGATGCGGCAGTCTTAGTGTAACTTGATGGTTTAAATCCACCTTGGAACCATCCCCACGTTATATTTTTAGCATTTAACAAGTCGCCTACGTTCTGCGCTTGTACTCCTGCTGAGGTCATGGCTACAGTCTTGTCTTTAGAACAGTCATCATATGTCGGGTCAGGATCTCCTATTACTGTCCCGTTTACAACCTCTTTAGGAATATCGGACGGAGTAACTCCATGGGTTTGACCTGAGATAAGATTAAGGGCGCCTGGAGTTGAAGGGCCAAAGGTTGAGCCGTGGAAATTATCACTCATAGCAAAGCGTTGAGCATAGTTCCATAATGCAGTAACAGTATTGCCATCATAATATCCCATGACCTGTTTAGGATCACAACCGGGATCCTTAGAACCTGTGAATTCTACAAACTTGTCAAGCAAACCACCATTGTACGCACTCTGTTCAAACATATAATCATGATTCATATCACAGGTAACAGCCATTGAGCGATCGAGCCGAAATGGGTTGGCAACATTTGGATTTTTATTGAGAAGAGATTCTGTTAATCCATTGATTGATGGTGTATTAGGATCAGCTGTGAATTTGGGTTCACCAGCTGGGTTAGTAGCAGTAGGATAGGTACCAAAATAATGATCAAAAGATATGTTCTCTTGGAAAATGACTACTAAATGCTTTATAGGTGTCATAGTTGATGCTGATGGTGTTGCTGAAGCTGCAGTAACAGCTACAGCCTTTACTGATGCAAGTATACTGCTTGAAATAAGTGAAAATATCACTGCAATTAATATGGCTAGCAGTGCTAATCTATTCATCATGATCATCTGAATGATTGATAATTATCTGTGTTAGCATAATGCTTCCTATTGCCACAGGTAGATCTAAATTGTATATATATTTATACTTAAAATTCTATATGATGCAGGGTGAACTATTGTCGTCTACTGTGAATTCTTGTACAAACAATAAATCATATAGAAATAAAAATTTATGCTGATGATAACGAAGAGTTATCTAAGAGCTCAGGTAGTTCACTGTCTATATACAATAACTACTGGCCAGCTGAAGCTCCAGCAGTAATTCCAGGAATATCTCCTAAATATACAGAATTATTATTCTGATTGTATTTAAGATTGGCCATTGTGTAAACTTTAATACCATTATCATACAAATACTTCATTTCTGCATCA
>DATDNG010000065.1:0-8188 GCA_036518375.1 Nitrososphaeraceae archaeon
CTAGTTGGCTTCCATTAAACCAAGACCTATTATTCCCACATTCATAACGACCTTGATAAAATATACTTTAAAAACGATGTCTATCATGCTGTAAAGTCCGCAAGGCAGTAAAGCAGCTTCATAATAGTGGTTTTCAATGCATGGGTAGGATACTGATCATTACCTAGACGTATTTCATGCTCTTCTGAGTCAAAGTGCCTTACAAGGTATCAGATCAAATAGCAATCACAGATAACTAAAACTATTCTTATGTACTATTTTTCATCACTATAATAATCAGTCGATTCCAAACAAATAACCTTCATTATGCCATAAAGCCTTTGACGAGTTCGTATTTGCTGAGAATTCTGGGAGAGATAATCAAGTCAGGATTTTTGGCCGAGGGAGCTTGCTATAACTTAGTGCTTACTGCTTGTTAACATGATACTCTTTTATATATCTTAATAGCTTTATTGCGTCCCGCTCTTTTAGGCTTTGTCTATTAACCTGAATGTAAAAACGAAATGACTCCAAATGATTTGTCAATTTAGGATACAATTTCTTTGTTTGTTCAATAATATCGTCATAATTTCTATATGGAAAATATATACTTTTAGCGACTTTGGCTATTGCTCTTTTAGTAACTTCATCAAGTACTCCTTTTCTCTGTGCAACAAATAGATTGAATCTGATGTCAATCATAGCTTCAGACTGGAGAGTTTGTTTGTCTTCTGCAAAAGTCACTGCCACCTCGTCGTCAGCATGTATTTTACCTTTCTTGTATAATTCAAAGATTTTTCCTATTCCAATCATTCCAAACTTTTCGAGCTCAACTGCACGCAGAGCACCAAGACTCGCTGCCCCAACGAGAAGCGTATTTTTTTTTATAGCTACCTGATAAACTTCTATTGGAGTCGGGGGGTAATCCTGCAAAAACAAACCGTCAACTAATCCAACTATATTTGCATCACTTTCCAAACTCATGAGCCGTAAGAAATCCCCTTTTTTTGCCGGTGGCCGATAATCTGCGTCCAGAATTTTCCTTGCTTTTTCGTGGCTAAGACTAGGGCCAAGATAAATTATGGGTTTATGCATTTTTAAAATACCTTTTTGCTCTATGGCCCATGATTGATTTAGTAATCTTGAAGGTTTCTAGTCCAGGGACTATTGCTCGCACTACGGGTATACCAATGTCAGGATTAGTCAAATTAACAATGATGGCTGTTGTTAAACCGTCTTCTTTTAAGTGATCTAATAATAATTTAATATCTTCGAGTATGTCTTCATTAGAATATGTTCTTACTTCAGAGAACTTTATCCTGTTGCTAGATGGCATGAACTGCCAAGCACGTTTATCGTCAGTATTGTCTTGTCCATAGTTTATTTTCCTCAAATCGTCTCTTGCTCCTTGGATGTTGGCCGCTCTAGTTTGTGAAACCTCTGTTATGGCACGTAATAGTGCGATTCTTGCATCTGGATGAGTTCCATGACCTTCAGCAAGGTATCCATAGTCATGAGTTACCCATTCAATGCTGCTTGCGTTAAATGTTGGAATCCCTACAGCAGATGTGATATCTTTTATTATCAATGGTATTCCAGCTTTTGAAAATTTATTGGCTATACTTTTTATTGGCTTGAATTCTACATCTGAGATATCTACATCTGGATACACACTAGGATCATCTGTGAATTTGTCTGCACGGATCATTGGTATCGGATATCCTTCTACCTTCAATGCTTTCGTGATAGCTCTGAGAAAATGGAATGGTATAGCACTGGCACGCAATTCGGCTATGCTCATGGCGTCTCGCTCAATAACTTCACATAATGCATGGCAAATTGCTTCTTCTTCTACATTGCCAGAGGCGAGACCATTTGTATGGTGGAATGCAAATGGATCAACTGCAGGAGCTTTTGGAGAGTATCTGAATAATGCAAGAGCTGCTGGGACCATTATTTCCTCTCCTGTAAATAAGTCAAACCCTGGAAGAAAATCAGTTATCATGTCGTTCCTATATTGAAATCTCATAGGCTCCACAACCTCTTCTGGATGCAGTACTCTATTTGTACTTGATAATTGATCATATGATTTTTGGATAAAATTTCTTGGTGCCCCACTTGGGAGCGAAGAGTATCTCTCGATGCTTTCCATTAATGCGCTTACTTTCGCATGTGTCTTTGTTGGACCTTTACCGCTATAAACCCAAATATAATCCTCTGTACCTGGTAAAATAGCAGAGTAATTGGGTATACGTAGTATATCCATATCTGTAATATCGGCAAGTCTTGTTACCCCTATCTTTTGAGCTAATAATAATACTTCTTCAAGCGTCTCCTTTGCAGGTTTTATTCTCGAAGTTCCATTTGCAGTCCATTTTTTCCTGCTTCTAAGGAGCAATTTTCCTATGCTCATGGATATGTTAGCCTTAATTTAGTTCATATCAAGTTTACGAAAAAGACATAGGATTATATATTAGACTTCGTATTCGTGCTACTGTTTGGACCAAATACAGAAGGACGCTGAGGTCATTAGCGAAATTCTACTAAGAGCTAGCAGCGAACCAGAATTCAGGAGGCTATTGATTAGAAATCCTTCAAAGTTTTTAGAACAATATAACATTTCACCAGAGGCCAAATCAGTCATTAGAAAAAGCATAATTGACCTTACACAATAATCGTTGCATTAAGTTCTAGACTGCTTGTAATAACGTCATATGTATATTCATTTTGATGATGATAATAATAATAATAATGGAAAAGTCAGACCGTGAGTAAAAAGGATTATGAATAGATTTTGTTTATTTGTTTGACCCCGCAGCTCCTTGTTCGTATTCACTACCAGTCTCTACATCACCAGCAGTTCCTTTGGCCATACCACTTCTTCTAGCTCTTTCTTTTGCTGCTTCAGGATTTGGTACTTCTTTTCCACCCCCTGTAATCTTTTCCGTCATCTCTCTCTTTACAGCTGTTGGCTCGTGCTCTGCTATCTTTGCAGGAGTCATTGGCTCTTTTTCTCTATATTCTTTTAGTGGATCTTCTTTTCTTCTACTCTCAGTTCCAGCTGCGCCTTCTTCATATTCTCTTTCCCGTTCGTCAGCAGATTGACCTCCTGCTTTGGCAGTTCTTTTTCTTTTTGGCAGTTCTTCTGACATTATTCTAAGCTCTTCTGGAGTTGGTTCGGTTTCCCTTTCGAATTTGCCGCTTACAAGTCCACTTGGAGCATCAATCCATAAAGAGCTACCATCATAATTAGTAATGTATGACTTTGGAATGTAGTAGTGATGTATTTTTACATCTCCTTCCTTCACCACAATAAAATCGTTTCCTACTGTTTCAATATCTCCAATGTCTATATTATCAGTAGTTCTTACACGTTTATAGATTACCTCTTCCCACGGGATGTTGAGCGTTTCTCCTGTTGATTCTGATTCAAGTGCTACTCCTGGTTCTTTTGCCATAAATGGTATCCCATGTGAAAATTGTGGGTATGTCGAATCTATCTTTTTTCTATGTTCTTCATATTCCTGAGTTTTAAATTCTGATTCGGAAGGAGGACTGTCTCGTTCATACTTATTCTTTATTTCGTCTTTTGTCAATGAAGTATGGAGATTCTTGCCATCAAATCCTTGGACATAGTATTTAGGAATATAATAATGCTTCTTACTTACATGACCTTCCTTAGATTCTAAGTAGTAAGTAGAGACACTTTCAACTTTACCTATGTCTTGATTATCGCTTGATTTTACAGTTTTATCGATAACATTTTCCCAGGGTAGACCAACCATGTCTTGAGAGGTAGTTGCTGGGGTACTAGTCGAGGGCGGTGTTTCTTGCCCACCACTATAGGGAGGAATATTGTTTTCAAAATCTGGATATTGTTTTACCATGTTTGTTTTCCTCTGATTATATTCTGGTGTGTCAAATTCAGAAGGATCAGGAGCTTTTTCCTTCTCAAATCTTGCCTGTACGTCATCCTTTGTTAGAGAAACCCAGAGCTTGTCGCCATCGTATCCTTGTATGTGGTATTTGGGAATAAAATAATAATTCTTTGAGACCAATCCTTCCTTGGTTTGTATATAGTCTTTAGTTATAGACTGAATCTTGCCCAAATCTTTATTATCACTAGATTTTACTTTCATGTCGATGGCCTTATCCCATGATATTATATCGGACATTTCCCTTATTCGTATCACATGCAATTTATTAGTTTAGGCTAATTTTACATAATTTTGTACATGCAATTTATTAGTTTAGGATAATTTTGCATGCATACATGAATTCATTTGTAATTGTGCAAGTTTGATAGTATCATCCACCTGCTTTGGCACTAAAGGTTACAGAGTTTGGTGGTATATTACCAGATTTTATTTTAGTTATCTGAATAGTCATCGGACCAGTATAACCTCCATTTCCAAATTTAACTGTTGCAAGGCCTCTTCCACCAGTTGCGGCCTGATTTGCCTTATTCCAGAGCACCTTACCATGATCAGAGTAAATTGTTATATCATAGCTATCTACAGGCACGTTAGGTTGTATGACAGATGGAACAGGAACATGACTAGCACTTGCACCAGTACTCTCTTCACTCTTTATGCCAGTATCTTTTGGTGGGATTGTCTTTGCAGATGGCAGTGGAGCGCTTGCATTTAAAAAATCTATTTCCATATCAAAACCTTTTTTTGGAAGAGAAAGTGAAGACTGATTCCACATTATCTGTACCCTATAATTTCCTTTGTCCGAAACCTTTTCAAGGATTGCTCCTTTTGTATTATTATTGATGTTTGCGAACGTCGCAGAGTTTCCGGTATTGCCTGCAGCAGTATTTGTATTTCCTTGAGGAGCTAGCGGGTTTTCTTTATTTTGACTTGTACTAGCAGCACCCTGTGCAAATACAGATGAAGTTGGTAGCCAAATGGAGTAAAAAAGAACGATGACTGCCACGATCATCACAGAAAATAAAACGCAACTTAAAGCGGCTTTATCTCGACCCAGAGCATGATTCTTAACAATAGCAAAATCGATTGATTTTTTATTAAATGTCTCTGACAAGCCACTTTGCAATCTGTTTCCAAATCTTGTTTTCATTCAATAATTTATCATGCCGCTTAGTATATAGGAGTTTTATCCTCTAGCCTTTTCTCTCGCCGAGAGCAAACGTCGTTTCTATGCAATCCAAATTTTAAGCAACATCATACCAATTTGCTTTAAGTATAGTTTGTTATTTAGATTATGATTTCTTGTCGGATCGAATTATTTTATGTTAAAATACATATTTACTAATATTTGTATTATCTATCGACAGTATTGATCTTTTTAGGTACAATAAATTGTCCCCCGCCTCTGACCCACACATGATCACAGGTAGCCATACACTCAAGTGTACTCCTCCTTGTGCACTCTCTATAACGGGGTGCCTAGCTATAGCCCGCCTTGCGGGACTATGAATTACTACGTATAGTTATCTTATCCCACAGGCGTGCAATTGCAGGCGATCTCTTTGTACCACTTCAAAAATATAAATCTCGTCTATATTTCGACAGCAATTGTGATAAATTTAGCTCAAAAGCAGCCACTGGAACTCGTACTTTGAAACTATCTATGGCTAAAGGTGTAACTTCACCCAAAATACCTATGCGCTCTTCGTCGACAACGATATTTGCGCATCTGCCAGCAATAAAAATTGGATTTGTATCTACTGTGGTATCGGCATTTTTTCCAAAGGCCATTTTGAATAATGCCTGCATAACTGATTTTATTTCTGTATATTCTGCCTTTTTATGAGCTATAATTGCTCCGATCTTCCAACATTCAGCTATAGTATCCGACCAGTGAAAGGTCTTGCCTATTTCGAATAGTTTTTGGGGATACTCCTCATGGACATTGTGCGACAATGTTTTGAGCAATGATGGGAGCAATGTATCGCGTAGAATTTGATGTTCTTCACTCTTTGTCCCATCCACTTGAAGAATTTTGGCTGGACTTTTCATACCAGACAATCCATACTGTACTTTATTGCTCACAAGGCTAGAATTTGTAACCTCTAACATTTGCAGTCCAACCATCGTTTGCCTTATTACATCAACGTACCTAGAAAGAGAACTCTTCTCCCCAGCCAGGTTCGAGGATGGAATCGTAGGCTTCAAATTATAAATGCCATAACCTATTGCAACTTCTTCAACGATATCAACACTGTTAAATATATCAGTTCTATATCTAGGAATGGTACATTTAATCGTATCTTTATCGATTTCCTTAGCATTTAACCTGCTTTTATGTAAATACTTTACAATTAGATTTATTCCAAGATCTAGGCCAAGCATCGTGTTGATATAATGAGGAGCTATGTTGATATCTGATGGGTCCATTTTAGCTGTATAATGACGTCCATCAAAATTGCAAATTGAAACATTTTGTATTTCAAACCCTGCATCATATAATGTGATTGCCAGAACTGCTAGGATATCTTCTATAGATTTTTGATTGGTGCCTGTGACTTCTACAAATAGGCTTTTACTATATTTATTAATCTTTGTTGCGTCACTATTTATAATAGGAGGAAAGGACAAAACATTATTTTGTGAGTCTACAAGAATTGGGTAATTCTTCGATTTTTTTTCCAGTATGTATCCATACTCCTTGCCTTGGTTAGATGTTTTCAAAATTGCTTTAATTGTTTGACTCGACAATAGATCAAGGGGAACAAATGAGAAATCCTCGTCGACTGTTTTGTATGTAACAGGAAATTTAATGTTGTCAAGGTTATGGATCCCTATCGACGCCTTCTCTCTTGACCTTCCTATTCCATTGTGCAGATCTTCCTGCATTCCTATCAATTGTTTAATAGTCTCATCGTCCAAATTTCCATTTTTAGCAACTATTGCAGCTACAAACGGTCTAACAGATTTTATTGATTCGTCTATATTGACAACATAGTATTTGCCTTCTCTGATATACTCGAACTTTGGAGCTCCTACTTCTATTTCTAACAATCCTCGTAAAGCGCGGACGATGCCATAATCTGATCCAAAATCAGGTCTATTTGGATTATACTCTATCCTTAGAATCTCACTATTTACACTTTCGATGTCAAGCCCGATGAATGGCAGTAATTCTAATATTTTGTCGAAGTCTATGTCTGGTAGGAATTTTTTTAACCTATTAATAGAAAGATTTACAATTGGCATCTAGGAAGACTCCGCAGCCACCTTAAGTTATTATCGTAAAGATCACGGACGTCGCCAAGTCCGAATCTCATCATTGCGATCCTTTCAATTCCCACACCCCACGCAAGAACAGGATTGCCTATTCCAAGAGGCTGTGTTACCTCGGGTCTAAAGATCCCCATCCCGCCCATTTCAACCCATCTGTCCAAATCGTCATTATATATCATAGACTGAAGAGATGGTTCAGTATACGGAAAAAACGTCGGCCAGAATTTTATTTTCTTTATTCCTAACTTTGCATAAAATTCGCTTTGTAACCCCATTAAATCGCGTAATGTGGCATCTCTAGTAGTAAGAATTCCTTCTACCTGGTTAAATTCGACCAGATGTTTGTAAGAGATCTTTTCGTTTCTGAATACTCTGCCTATGGAAAATATCCTGGCACTTTCCGGCTTGTTATCGGCAAGATATCTTATAGTCACAGAAGTTGTGTGTGTTCTTAGAACCATTCTTTTAGCCTCTTCAACGTTCCAGTCATATCTCCATCCTTCCTTCTGAATGTCGGCGACTCTTTGAATTTGATTTGAGGTAGCGAAATTATTTTGTTTTATGCCAGAAATATAAAAAGTATCTTGCATCTCTCTAGCAGGATGATCTTGCGGAATGAACAGCGCATCAAAGTTCCAGAAACTAGACTGTATTAACGATCCATCAACTTCTGTGAATCCCAAACTGACGAAAATTTCTTTTACCTCCTCAATTATATCGACTAACGGGTGTTGTCTACCAGGGTAAAGAACTGGCGTGGGTGATACCACGTCTATTGATCCAAAATTAATATGCTTCCATTTTCCAGAGGTAATTATTTCAGGCGTTAAACTACGCTCCAGCATTGCTTCATTGTTTAAATTTGATTCGAGTATTTTTTTACCAGCATTTGAAAGAACAATTTCAGAATATTTCTTTTCTGTCTCCACGAGATAATTTGGTCGTCTTCTCAATAGATCAAATGCCTTTCTTTCTTCTGCTGATAATTCAGAGATTTC
>DATDNG010000066.1:0-8139 GCA_036518375.1 Nitrososphaeraceae archaeon
AGTCTGCAGTAATGTACTCTAACAAGAATAACAACTCACAGCATAGAGTGACCAAGGAATTCCTGTGCGTTCAGAATTAGTAGCTTATACTTGGCTGTTGCTGTTGCAATTGATTTGCAGGAATATTCGTTGCTGTTGCTACTCCAGTAACATTAACACTTTTAATCAATACCAAGTTAGGATTATTATTAATATTAGCACCACTACATTTGTATCTGGCTGTAATTTTATTATCGGGTCCTGGTTTTAGTGTAGCATATTTAGGAGTAAGAGTAAAACTCCATTTAGAATAATCTTTTGCTCCACCAGGTCCAGTTCCAGTAGCTGATGGATATGGCCTTATTTGATTGAGACCTACAATTACTTGACAGTTAGATGTAGATGCATTACCTATAGAAGTGCCTAAGATTGTAAGATCTTTACCTATGGGTACTTGTTGACCTTTGGTAGGTGAGGTTATATTTAGAGCTTTGATATTGGCAGTAGTACCGGTTGTCGTTCCTATTACAGGCATAGGCTGGGCAGTAACCGTTACTAGTAAGTTAGTAATAGTAAATCCAATTACAAAGGCAGCAGTAATTGAAGCTATTAATGCAGTAGTATTAACTCGTAGTATTCGTTCCTTCGATAGTGCGACAGCATATCTATTATTAAATTTCATTTGTTATCTTAGCATACACTAAATATTATTTAATTATTTTATTAGTTAATGGAGCAGTTGCTTAGATCTACACATATATACAAAGGGTTGGGATTACGAATCGACAGTAAGAGAAGAAAGGAAAGTTAGTTCCTGCGTCATAGTAGTCGATTTTCACACTTTTCTCCTCATCTCTGCTACTTATCCATAATTGGTCTTTTTTAATAGACTTGCATCTTCTGGAATGCTCCAAAGCGGTTCGTAATATTGGCAATAGGAATGCCATATAGTTGCAAAATATAATTTTGGTTTTTCATCAAAAAGGTACTAATCTTGTACGCACAGTAATCAGATCCCAGTAATACCTAGATAAGATTATACTATGGCGTGGAGGTACTGGTTCAAAATCATGTTCCTTAATCTTGCATATCTGATGGCTGATTCTTCTGCTGATGTTGTTGTTCTCTCTACTGCAAGGCTAAAGTAAAAGTAGATCATTTACCACAGGCATTATTGTCGGCCCATATTCTGCCATCATGAGTTTCTATAGTACTTGTTGATATAAATAATCCAAGACCAGTTCCTTGATAAGATTTTGCAGCAGACTTTGAAAAGACGGTAATAATTCTGAGTTTATTCCTTTACCAGTGTCTTCACACTTACAATAACATAATTATTTTTACTTTCTACCGATACAGATATTGTTTCCTTCCTCTGTAAACTTGAAAGCATTACTTAGTAGATAATAAATTACTTGAGTAATCCTTCCTTTATCTGCTTAGAAAAGCTGGTCCTTCCTCTTTTTCAGATCCTTTATAAACTATTGTTAGACAAATCAAACAAAACTTTAAGATTATTGTTGAGCAGGACCAATCCTATATAAGCTTCCATTTCCATATGATAATATATATAAATATCCATCAGGGCCAGTCTTAATATCTGTTATTCCACCAAAGCCTGTTCCAAAAGTTATTTCAGAAACTTCGTCTTTATTGTCTGCTACATTGTCGGTCAAGCTACGTTGGATAGTATTTGGATCAAATCTAAAGCCAGTCCTAGTTTTGTTAAGTTCAAAATAATATAGATTTCCATTATTAATATCTCCCACGAAAATATTGTTCGTATATTTTTGACCAAGCTTTGATGATTTAAGAAATTCCATATCTGTTACTCCGATACAATTATGCCAACTAAATACGGGATTGGCATAGTGAGATCCTCTAAAATTGACTAAATTTCTTTCAGTTACATTACTCCTAGACATGGGTCCCATTACTTGATACCAGCCGCTGTTAAATCCAGGCTTAACTAAATTGACTTCATCATAAGTGGCTTCGCCATTTTCTGTATCCCATAAATAACCAGTAATAGGATCAAATGTCATTCCAAAGCTATTTCTAATGCCATATGCATAATATTTGCGCATTGCAGAATTAGTATCATTTATGAAGGGATTTTTAGGAGCTGCTGAACCATCATTTGGTTTAATTCTTAATATAACAGAGGTATCATCTGGCTCCTTTCCATGCTTATTGTTTTGTAAAAGACCATCTCCTGTATTCAAGTTTCCAATTACTACATAAAGATAATGATCTGGACCTATGACCATTTTTCCTCCATTGTGGTATGGTCCAGGCATTGCTGGAAGGTCCAATAGTAAATCAGGGTTGGAAAGTAGATGTTTCTGTTCATTCCAATCATATCTATAAACCCTATTTCCTAATGGTTCGCCAGGTTTGGATTGTGTGAAGTAAAGGAATACTTCGTAATGTGTGATATTGCTCGTTGTTGCTGCTATCGTCTTTGTAGTTGTTGCTTTCTTATTTACTATTTTTTCTGATGTATTTATATCACTTTTGATGGCTTTGGGATTATGTATATGATTATTACTATTACTACTACTACCATCGTCTCTTCTTAGTGTAGCAATTCCTAATAATCCTCGTTCTGCTGTCGTATTAACTGATAATGTTAATATGGGCTGCTTTTGTAATATCCCATTTGAAATGAGACGAACTTGGCCATTCTTCTCTAAAACCAAAAGATTGTTACCATCTAAAAATGCCATGCTAGTTGGAAAAGCCAAGCCTTCCGTAACCTCTTGTACTTTTAATGCATTTCTTTCTGGAATCCTCAAAGATGGATCTTGCTTTTGCCTCTGCTGCTCTTGTTGATTGTATAACAGTGCATTATACAAACCATAGCCAAAAAAATAAGTGACAATAAAAATACCAATACATACTAAACAAATTAATAGATAGAACTGCAATGATAAACCTCTTTTTATCTATTTTAGATAGCATATTTTATTTTTGCTCTCCTAGGATACTTCTCCATTCTAAAAAACAGTAGGCTATAAGTATTTGAAAAATTGGGTTTATGTTATACCTTTGCCTCTATTATATTTCTATTCACATCAATCTTGCAACATACATGTACATTTTATCATTTTTGTGTAGAGAATACACTATTGATCAAAAAGAAGACTCGGTCTCTGTTATTAGTTGATTGTTTGATTATCTATAAATCTCAATATAGTCTCCCCTCTCCTCTTGAGTAGTGCAGAAGGTGTGAAATCTATTCTTACTATAATGGTTTATTCTATCCATGTTGTATAATGTAGATGAGATTAACACATAGTAGCAGAGAAGGTAAAGATAGAGGAGACAAAGAAGACAACGACACACTATTATTACTTCTGATTTGTGAAAAAATTGTGTTTATGTTCCTCAGAGCAAAAATGTTCTACCTTCAAAACTCCTCTGTTAGAATCCCCTTCAACATAGGGCCAATCTTCCTTACCTGAGAACTCCTTGCCACAATAAGCACAACAGACCTTATCATTATTCTCATCTTCGCCTTCTGTCATTCATATCGCACCTTGTACCTTTAAAGACATCTTTGTTATTGATATACTCTATCAACAAAAATTTTTCTATACACGATAATGTTTCTAAAGCTCATGTTTTAGACAGTCCAATCTTTGATCGCGTCCATATGGCTGGGAGTTTTCCGACAATATATTGTATATTTGTTTAAACCTTATTTATCAATGTTGACTCTAACTGCTGTCCACCAAGAACATTATCAACCATCTTACATGTTCCCCGTAAAGATACAATACAAACACCTTTTGCCAACTACTAACGTACCATCTGTCGTGAAGTACCTGGCGGCGATGGTACATGGATAGGGTAGTCACAAGCATGTAGATTTAAGACTCATCACCAAATCCCTTCTAGTCTTCCTATTTTCGTATTTCATTTCGTCTACTTCTGTATGATAAAATCTAGCAAAAGGAAAGTCTGGGAATCGACCAAAGACTTTAGGTCCGAGCCAATCTTATTAATGTATGGCGATAAACATGAATCAGAAAAAAGGTCTCTTAAAAGCAGCAGATAAATTACAAAAATGAATTGTGGAAACACAACTTTTGAAAGGAAATCATATAAAAGAGGATCAAAGAAGCAGCGATGTTGTTGCTTCGCCATACACTCTTTCGTTAGCAGGCTGAGAAATCAAAGATTTTATTTGAATACAACATTGGAGAAACTTAACGCCCTTCTGACTAGTCTTGTAAATTGAATTGTCTTGGCTATCTTTATCAGTAGTCAGCAAGCTATGAGAAACAAGCGTGTGAAAATAGAATTTCATTTGTTCTGAACTTAAATTTGCCTTATACATTATATGTGTCTTCTTTACTCCACCGTCAACAGCAGAAGCGAGTATATCATAGATAATGTCAACTTTGCTTCTATTTTTAAGTTCTGTCCTATTCATATTAATATACGATTGTTATCATCATATTTACTTGTTCCTAAGAGTAACCTGGAACAGGTTGAACATTTCTTAGTATTGCCTGTTCAACAGACAATATTTGGAAATTATGTGTGAAATCTCAAACAGAAATATTGATAATTTGTACATGATATAAGATATCACAGCTAAATTAATGCAGTCATTAAAGGAGAATTACCCCTAGCTCTTTGATAAAGGATAAGTGAGAAAACATTTGAAAGCCTTATATTCTGACATCTTTTTATAGCAGAATATGAAACGCATAGAAGCCGTTATCGCCAGCGAGAAGGTTCTAGCAGTGAATGAAGCTTTAAAAAAAATCGGAGTAGGTGGATGTACTGTCCTTGATGCAAAAGGTAGAGGCAAAGGAGAAAAGCCTATCGTTGAAACTGCCAGAGGGACTGGAAAGTTTGCCTCTGAATTTTCAGTCAGGGCGAATATTGTTATAGTAGTTGAAGAATCAGAGGTAGACAAAGTCCTTAATACCATAGTAGAGACAGTAAGCACTGGTTCAGCAGGTGATGGCAAGATTTTTGTGTCCCCGGTAAGTGAGGCAATTGACATAGGTACAAAGAAGAGAGGCGAAGTAGCTATTGTTTAAAAGACTAGATACAACAAGATCCATTCTACCTATTATTATTATTTCTTGTAAAGAATTTTTTAGTCTCTCCAAGTGTTAACACTTCTGCCGCTGCTACCTTTACTACGATGGGTAAATCACTTACAACCTTTCCTATTGATAGGCAATGGCGCTGAGGTAAAGTCTTGACTATTGATCTGATAGTTTCAGTATCTGCTAAGGACACCCGAGATATTTTATCCAAATCTGTGTCACTGGTAAAATTAAACAGAAAGATATTATCGACCTGACGGTAAATTCCATCACCCATAGCATCAGGTTGGTTTGTGATAAATGTAGTATAAATTCCAAAATGCCTCATTCTTGTGACAATATCTTCCCAATATGTGTCTCTGATGTAAAGATGGGCTTCTTCTGCAAATATAAAGATTGGTGGGATCATTACTTTCTCAAGTAGGTCAACGATTTTACTTAGAACAAGTTCTACAATCATCCTTCTTACAACTGGCGTTGCTTTACCCATACTAATTATTATTGCAGTACCTTTGTATTTTTCTGAGATTACCTTTTCAAAGCTCAAACCGTCAGCATTGCCATTGTCTAAAAATAAACGGGATGATTGAATCACATGATATCTTGAAATAAGAGCATCTCGTACAAGTTCATTAATATTCGATGTATTGATCGCATTACCCAAAGCTCTGATCTCTAGCATTTGTTTGTTTTCAAGCCCATCCCAGATTCTGAAGAATTCGCGTAATGAGGCAGCTGGCATGTCAAGTGCATTTTTGAGCATATTAGACATGGCAGCCTTGCCGCAGTAATCAAGAGAAAATTTTAAACCGTTTCCTGGCTCAAGCACCATGACTTGTTCCTGAATTGAAGATGGAGAGCCATCGTTATTCCATGCTAAACCACCGTATTCATTGTTCAAATCGAACACAATAACAAATGCTCCATACTGTACTAGTGTTTTCACAAGGATCTTGGAAAGGTGGGACTTGCCGGATTCTTTTTTTCCAGTAATGATGTTTAATTTACCATCAAGGTCCTCAGCATAGATTTCAAAATCTTCATTATCTACTCCAACTTTTCCTATTGGAATGGGAAAAAGCCCTCTTCTTTGGATTAACAAATCTAGCTCAGAAGTCTTTAATCGTCCCACGCTAGAGTATACTCTAGATGGCAGCCATGAGACATCACTTGATAATTTATTTGATGGGCCTATGGCAGCCCTTATTTTAGCTCGAAATACTCTAGCATCTCGTATCATCTTGGAAAGGTTGCTAATATTGAGCGGATCATGCAGATTTTCTGTACTTGAGGCAGTTACTACTTCGTCCTTTACAATATCTTCGATTAAAGATTGGGAAGAAAGATACTCCTCATCGTATATCTGAACAACCATCTTTCTTTTTGCTTTTTCATCTTCAATTATCAAATAGTCACCTTTGCTGGCTACCTCTGTTTTCATTGCTAACATGACCAGTTCATTGCCAGTTTTTGACAAGATCTTCATACTGGGATTGAACCAAGTAGAGTTTTCCGAATATCTTCAGGGGCAAGCTCTGTAACATCATAATTGCTTAACACATGACCCTTAAGACATGATACCTCTGTGTTAGTGAAGGTCGAAATGTGATGTGCAAGCCTCAATGTTTCAGGATATCCTTCGGCAATTGAGTCGTTTCCAAGTAATTTTCCAAGTGATTCATCTTTATTATGATTAGGAGTAACAACATCTGCTCGCAATAAAGGGCTATTGTTATTGCCAAACTTTACCATCAGGTTATCACCTATAGTATTTCGAACTAAGCTTTTGATAATCAAGTCAACTTCGAGGTATGCAGGACAGTGGATTTTTGTAAGAGGAGATGAGATCTTGTCTAGGATCTTAAATCTAGTATTTTTGCTGATTCCAATTATAGAATTTTGTTGGAGGGAACAATTTTCTGCTATGTTTTTAATGTTTTGATTATTGTCCTCAAACAAAGATGACTTCAATGATCCATCGATAAGGATTATTGATTTATTGAAGTGTTTGCAAAGCTTCATTTGAATTGCTCTCTCAATGCGCATTCGGATCATTCGTTTTGCAATATCGCTATCCACCAAGACAACCTTCGCTAACCTATGATCAATTTGAGAGTTTCTAATAGTTTGCTCACTTAAGTAAAACAAAATGGGACCAATTTTGAAATGCATTAGAGTATTACCACCGATAGAAATTGCAATTCCACTCTTCACAGCATAAAGGGAACCCTCTTCCGTTTCAGCAATTTGGATTGTGCTAGAATCACTTGCAGATACCGTTGTATTATCTACGATTGGCTGAATGGTTGTTATAGGAGTCATACAATAAGGGCTTGTCTTGACTCCCCAACCCTGTACTGGAAAAAGATTTTTTTCATCTCGAGTAAACATGATCTTTTTCCCTTTAAGCGCATCCTTTAGCTTTGACGATAGACATTGGTTCAATGATCGTTCAAATACACATTCAATTTCATTCAGATTAATTCCACATGTTTGAGGATCTAACTGTGTAATCATGTTGATCAACAATATAATTTGTATCTTCCTTATTAATGTTGCGCAACTTGTTCAATATGTTCAGCAACAAGTTTATCTGGTGGCAAATTATCAACCGTATATATTCCTTTATGAACGAATCCTTAGCACCCCCCTCAAACGAAGTCAAGATTAAATTAAAACACCGTGACTGGGAGGTTGAAATAAACTGTCTTGAGAGCAAGGTTAAAAGAATAGTAGAAGATGTTCTCTCTGGTATTGATACATCTACAGCTACTACCCAAAGTTTGAATTCACAGATTGCTGAGTTTCAAAGAGAAATTAACTCCTTAAAATTGCAAATTAATTCGGGTTTATACCAAACATCCAAAGTAAATTCGATATCTGCACAACGTGTAGATATACCTAGAGGAGGAGCAACGACCTGCAGAGGAATACTTGAAAAGCTATGGTACGAAGGGTACTTTGAAACAGAAAAGCCATTAGGGGAAGTTCATGAAGAGATATCAAGACGTGGGTACAATTACGACAGGACTGCGGTATCACATTCACTTACAGACATGGTGAGAGAAAGCATTCTAACCAGGATTGG
>DATDNG010000067.1:0-13515 GCA_036518375.1 Nitrososphaeraceae archaeon
ACTGTAATCGACCGAGATCATGAACTGTTTGGTCAGTCTATAAAAAACGTCGTTCTAGTCTTTCCGAATGCAATAGGAAGCAGTGTTGGTGCATATGCTATCTATTCATTAAAAGTAAATGGAGTTGCACCTACAGCAATAGTATGCATCAACAAGGCAGATATAACGACAGCATCTGGCTGCGCAATTTCAAACATTCCTGTTGTAGACATGTTAGAAAAGACATCGTCATGTATGTTGAGTTCAGAAATGAATTTAACAGTAGACGCAGACAACGGTGTAGTAGCAGTAATATAACAGTTTAAATTTTTGAGTATACAGAATATTTTTGTCTCGGTGGTGGCATTAGATGGGCGAACTGACCACCTGGTAATGGTGGAATGACGATCAAAGACCACGCACCGGGATTTTAGCGAAAGCAGTATTGTCTATATTTTGTGAAAAAGATAGACCCGCGAGGAATATACGGGGAAAAAGAACCGTTTTGTAATGATCGTTATCATGATATGCAAAGTTCTATTATTTATTAAAAGTATAATATGTAGAGTTATGTTACGTTTTCATAATGCTTTTATTAGGAATATTGGAACCACAACATGATTGGCAAATTTTTGTCCTGAATGTGGCGGTAATTTAGAATTTGATTCTATTAGCAAGAATTTCATATGCAAGAGCTGCGGTCTTTTTGCTTCCAGGGAAAAAATAGATGAATTGCGCGATAAGGCTGAAGAGGAATCCGTAGACAAAAAAAGCAGGACGCGTGATGCTTATCTGGAATGGTGGCAGACTTCAAAGAAAGACAAACAAAATTCAATGCGTTGAAGTAGACAAATAAATAAATAAACTCAGGTAAATAAAGAAATAATTAGTAAATCCAAGAGCTTATCTGTCCTTGTTATATATAGTGATGATGATCTATAACGCCATGTTTTACTTTTGAGAAATTGGTCATGTGTATGTCTAAAATTAATATTCCTTTTCTATGAGATTAGCGCGTCATCCTTATATAAAATATCCTTCTTTAAAGAAACTATGTGTTCTTCTTTTCTGGTTTTCAAAACAGCCATTAACTCTATTTCAAGAATATTTGGTAATACGCGTATCTTATTTACCACGATGTCTCTCATCTGCTCTAGATCTTTAGCTCGAATTTTTAAAAGTAGATCAAACTTGCCGTGCATTTCATGGATCTCTAAAACTTCTTCCAGGCTTGACAAACGCTCAATGGCTTCATCTGCTAGACCTGCCTCTACATTTATCCCCATAAAAGCCAGGTGGTCGTATCCAAGAAGGTCGTGATCGACAGAGATAGTGAATTTGTTTATAACACCGGCCGCGAGTAACCGGCGAACTCTGATATGAACTGTGGCATCGGATATTCCAATTTGTTTGGCTATTTCAACAAATGGTACCGATGAATCCCTGCTTAAAATGTATATTATCTTGAGATTAACATCATCTAATAACTCGTCAATATCATTAATCTGCATAACGGATGTATGGTATTAACCTATAAATGCTTTTACCATAGTAGCATTTTTATAATTTATCTAAGAAATACTACAAGGTTATCAAGGTATCAAACCAATGACCATGCAAACCGATTATTAAGAAATACCAATAAGTTATCCCATTGTCACTAGATTGCAACTGCTATTAAGGACAAGCAATGATATTAATAATATTATTATTGACAGATCATATTAAGAAGTCATCATATTGGTTTTGTCACCTCAATCACTATCAGCTTGCAATAAATGTCATACTGGGCCAAGCGTTTATCATAGATCATATTCTGGAGAATTCTTGTGCAAGAAGTGCTTTTTGTATTCTATAGAGAAGAAAACTTCAAGAACTATATCCAAGTTTTCAATGCTCAACTACAACGACAGATTGGCAGTGGGGGTTTCTGGTGGAAAAGATAGTTTGGCGTTGTTATATATTATCAAAAAACTATTTGATAAACTCGGTCGCTCTAACCTAATTGCAATTACAATAGACGAAGGTATTGAGGGCTACCGAAACGAATCGCTACAAATCACTAGGGATTTTTGTGCAAATCTTAAAGTAGAAAATAAAATTCTAAGATACAAAGATCTTTTTGGAATACATATGGACGAAGCAATGAAAATTAGACCTAATGAAAAAATGAGTTCGTGCTCAATATGTGGTACCTTTCGTAGAAGAGCCATAGATATGGCTGCAGAATCTGTAGGAGCAAACGTTGTTGCAACAGCACATAATTTAGACGACCAGTTGCAAACTTTCATGATCAATCTTCTTGCTGGAGACGTTGAGAGGATCGGATGGAACTATCCAGAACCTATTCAGTATGGTACCAATAATTTAAAAAAGGTAAAACCTTTCGTTGAAATTTACGAGCAAGAGATAGTGTTCTATGCATTACAGCGAAAAATTCCATTTCAATCAGAAGAGTGCCCCTACATGAACGAGAGCATAAGGACTGAGCTCCGTATTTTTCTGAACAAACTTGAAAAAAAACATCCAGGCATTAAATATAATGCTTACAATTCAATCACAAACATCTCTAAAGGCTTGAAATCATCATCGAAGATAAGGAATGCTAACAAGTGTTCGATCTGTGGAAGAGATTCTAGTGGAAATGTTTGTTCAGTATGTAAGATATCGGACATTCTAAAATAAAATGAGCAAATAACGAATCTCCGCCAGAAAGTTTTTAGATACTGCTGAGTTATTTAAAAAAGGTAAATCAGCACATCGAAATCCGTTGCAACGAAAGTTCTTTCTTTGATTTAAATATTATCAGACAGAAAGTCTAACAATGCCAAGTAACACAAGGTTTTTTTGCATTGTCGGGGGTAAATACCCTAAACTTGGAAGAGAAGAAATTACTGCACTCCTTAAAACATATGGGTATTTGAAAATCGAGTATTCAATGGGTAATCTAGTAGTTGCTCAAGGAGAATGTGAAATTAACAAGGTAGCACAACGGGCAGTATATACAAAATGCATTGCCCGCGAAATTCAAACTAAAGAGGATTACTCTGTTCTAGTGGGCAAAACATTTTCCTGTTTTGGAACTAATGATATAGAACTCCGTAAAAGAGTGGTAGAAGATATAAAGAAAAAGACAGGGGCAAAAGTATCACTAGAAAATCCAGATTATCAAATAGTTATTGTTTCAAAAAGTACCGGTATTAATAGTCCAGCTTTTTTTACCAATCTAATTGGCATTAGAATCCCACAACCTAGGATCGATTGGGCCAAAAGGCTTTCGCAGAGAAAATTCATTCATCCATCTATGTTAGAGCCAAGACTGTGCAGAGCAATGGTTAACCTTGCACAAGTAAAGGAAGGTGACACCATAGTAGATCCATTTTGTGGAACTGGCGGTATTTTAGTTGAAGCACATGAGTTTAAAATACGAACTGCTGGCTATGATATCCTAAAAAAGATGTGTTTGGGCGCAAAACAAAACATGATTGAAAACATTGCTATTTGTGATTCATTACATATGCCATTGAAACCATTCATAGCCGATGCAATAATAACAGATATTCCATACGGACGGTCCACTAAAATTATCAGAGGGCAAACAAGGCAACAGATACTTAAGGATTTCATTGATAACACAAGTGTGCGTAAGATGGTTATCCTCTGTGAGAAGTATGACGAGGACATGATAATAAAATCAAGAACAAATCTAAAGATTATTAGTATTTGTCATTTATATCGACATAAGAGCTTAACGCGCAGCATGGTGACAATAATGACATGGTAAACATGCGATTGACATTCCTAGGAACATCCGCTGCGGCTCCTACTCCCAGTCGTGGACTGTCATCTATTGCACTAGTGAGAGGTTGCGAGCTAATATTATTTGATGCAGGTGAAGGTATGCAGAGAAATTTCATCAAGGCAGGTTTAGGTATGAACAGAAAAATGAAAATTTTCATTACTCACATGCATGCGGACCATTGTGTAGGGTTGCTTGGACTTTTGCAAACTATGTCCTTGCAAGGAAGACATACACATGTAGACATTTATGGTCAGCCCCAAGTGGCTGAATTTATTAAAGAAAATATACGAATAATAAACTTCAGCCTAACCTTTGATATTAATATTCATATAATCAATGGCGAGGGAACTGTAGTAAAAGAGAAAGACTACCAAGTTAGTTGCAGCGACGCCTTCCATTCGGTCCCTGCATATTCATATTGTCTTACGGAATTTGACAGACCGGGAGAATTTAATATTAGCGAAGCTAAAAGATTAGGAATCCCGGAAGGAGAATTATATCACAAGCTGCAGGAGGGAAAAGACATAGTTGTTGACGGCAAAACCATTAGATCAAACCAGATAGTTGGGCCTCGCAGGAAAGGAAGAAAAATTGGAATATCTGGTGATACAAGACCAACAGATAAATTAAAATCTTTTTTCAAAGACTGCGATCTGCTGGTTTTTGAATCGACATTTAGCCATGATAAATATCAACAAGCAATGGAAAGTTTTCATTCTACCGCTAAGGAAGCAGCATCTTTAGCAAAGGCATCTTCTGTTAGAAAACTATACCTAACTCACTTTAGTGCGAGATATCGTGAAACTTCAAAGTTGGTAAATGAGGCAGCGGAGATACACCGAAATGTCGAAGCTGCAGAAGATCTCAAGATAGTGGAAATCCCGTACGAGGACGATAAGCAATAGCGAGATAAAAAAGGGCAAGAGCACACGGTGGAGGATTGATCTATAATGTTGCCATCTTCCTTCGAATGAATTTCAGTAACGCACGCAGTTCAATCGCATTTAAATGGCAGTACATATACATGTTAAAGATATGTGCATGTTAAGGCTTATATAACTAAACCTCGAAATAATTGAAGTTGAATTACGTGAGATTAACAATTTTTAGCAGCATAGAAGGAATACATTGTCATATTGAAGAGACCACATTTGTTTAAAAATACAATGTTTTTGTAGAGATTTTTTGGGGAATCTCCTCGATGAGACAAGGACAACAAAAACCTATTAAGCCAAGAAAGAACTATGACTATAATAAACCAATAGGTAAATGCGTAGTATGCTACACTTTGTCCGACTGGCATTGTTATGTTTGTAACAATGATTTCTGTGAAGCTCATTTCCAAGATCATAAACAAAAAAATCTATGCACTAAGGCGAGTCCGAGTCCGATGTGAGAAATTTTCTGTTGTTAAAATATTTGATGGCAATTGCCGGCAGGCTTGCTATAATCTACTGATGCCATCTAACATAGCACTAACTTTGGCATTATTTTGTATGAGCATTAACAAGTAAAAACCAATCTACTGATTGAAGGGCAACTTTATGTGCGGACGTCCCCGGTGTCTAATTGAACGTAATGACCTAACTAAAGCACGTAAAGTTAATTAGAACCGCCCCAGCCTTCTTCTCTGGTTAAATGAATGGATAAAGATAACAACGGAGTCAAGGAAATCTTTGAGAGGGTTATTTCTGGCAAAGAGGACAAAGTAATAACAGAAGAATCTGCAAAACAAATTTTGACACATTATGGTGTTAAGGTCCCTCGTTATGCACTAGTTTCCAACCCTGATGATGCTGAAAAAAAGGCTAAGGAACTGGGTTTTCCATTAGTGGCAAAGATCGTTTCGCCTCAGATCTTGCACAAAACCGATGAAAAAGGCGTAAAAGTCGGCTTAAATTCCGAATTGCAGGTTCGCGAAACGTTCAACGAAATGTACGGTAGACTTTCAAAGAAGTTTAATGTCAAGGGTATGCTTATCGAAAAAATGGTTCCAAAGGGGGTTACTGAATTAATTGTAGGATTACAGAATGATCCTCAATTCGGTCCGGTTATCATGCTTGGTCTGGGAGGAATATTCACCGAAATTTTTAAGGATATATCATTTAGGATCCTTCCTATAGACAAAGAAGATGCAATAGAAATGATTGAGAGTCTGCAAGGCAAGCAAATTTTGAAAGGCTTTAGAGGTGCCGAGCCAGTCAATATAGACGTTTTAAGTAATGCACTTGTGAATATTGGAAAGTTGGGAATTGACATGGCAACTTATTACGATAGTATTGATTTCAATCCCGTTATTGCATATGCAAACGACTATTATGTTGTAGATGCCAAGATAATTTTACGAGAAAAACCAGAAATAGAGCCAATTTCAAAAGCCCAGCCAGATTCAAGCTATATGGACTTGTTCTTCAATGCCAAATCAATAGCTTTGATAGGCGCATCTCCTGAACAAGGCAAGGTAGGAAATTCTGTCCTTGAAAGCCTTGTGAAGCACGAATACAAGGGCAAAGTATTCCCCGTTAATGCAAAAGGGTATTCAGAAATCATGGGCATAAGGGCATACAAGAGCCTTGATGATATTAAAGAACAAGTTGATGTTGTAGTAGTAACTGTCGATCTGAAATTTGTTCCAGATCTGCTAAGGGCATGTGGAAGAATGGGAATTCATAACATGGTGGTTATCTCAGGTGGAGGTAAAGAACTTGGTGGAGAACGCGCAGCCATTGAACAACAAATAAAAGAATTATCAAGCCGATTAAAGATAAGGATCATCGGGCCTAATTGCATAGGAGTGTTTAATGGAGAAAATAGGCTAGACTGTGCATTCCAAGGCCACGAAAGAATGTTAAGACCCAAGAAAGGAGAAGTTGCATTCTTGTCACAGAGTGGAACTGTTGGCATTGCATTTATGGAAACGTCTGATGCATTTGGTATGAGCAAAATGATTTCATACGGCAATAGGTCCGACGTAGATGAGGCAGATATGATCTGGTATCTTTCTGAGGATCCTACTACGAAGGTTATTGGACTTTATGTAGAGGGGTTCGGGGACGGCCGCAAATTTATGAATGCTGCCAAAAAAGTAATAACAGAAAGAAAGAAACCTGTTGTGGTTTTCAAGAATGGAAGAAGTAGCAGAGGGGCCAAGCAGGCAGCTTCACATACTGGTTCGCTTGGAGGTTCTTATAATGTTGTTAAAGGAGCATTTGATCAGGCAGGAATTATTTCTGTGGATAGTTATGAAGAGCTCACGGGATCCCTAAAAGCACTTACTTGGCAGCCAGTTCCAAAAGGAAACAGAATTGCAATGGTGACAAATGGAGCAGGTCCCATTATTGCCGCAATAGATCACTTTGAAAGGCTTGGTTTGCGGATCGCTGAAATTGGAGATCAAACTAAGAATTTACTTATAGAACATTATCCGCCAACATATGTAATCGGTAATCCGTGCGACATCACCGGATCTGCCAGTGCAGATGATTATAGATTTGCTATACAGGCATTTATAGATGACCCAAATGTTGATATCATTATGCCATGGTTCGTGTTTCAAGATGACCCACTAGAAGAGACTATTGTCGATGTACTTGCAGATTTCCAAAAGCAAAAACAAAAGCCAATACTAGCCGGGGCGATGGGTGGGCCCTTTACAGAGAAAGTTTCTAGACGTATTGAGGATGCAAATGTACCTGTATACTTTTCAGTGATAACATGGGTAACTGCAGCGGCAAGCCTCGCAAGGTGGTCAAAAGTTAGTGCACGATTCAAATAATAACAATAGTGTCTTAGCAGGAAAACGATTGATGGTGCATGTAATTTTTTGTTACAAGTTACAAAAGAAAACTTCTTATATTTTAATAGCGAAGGTTAATCGAAATGGAAAGTGCACAACAAACCGATCTTATAACAGTTACTCCCAAGGCTGCAGAAAAAGTAGCCGAGTTTATGAAGCAAGAAGGCAAAGATAATCTTCTCCTTAGGGTCTATGTCTCAGGTGGAGGCTGCTCTGGTTTGTCCTATGGTATGGGTTTTGAAGAGAAGCCCGACGAGGATGATCGTGTGATAGAAGAGAACGGCGTAAAAGTTTTGGTAGATAGTTATAGCCAGAGGTATCTAAAAGGAGCAAATATTGATTATATTGATAGCTTGATGGGGTCTGGTTTCAAAATCAATAATCCCAACGTGACGAAAAGCTGCTCATGCGGACATTCATTTAGTACAGAATAAAGAATAACGACGAGATATTTTCTTTTCTTTTCTTTTCTTACTTAGCCCCATGGAATTCTATCTATCTAAAGCCTTAAGGCCAAAGACCTCTTATTTTTATAGCCTCAACTACTCTATTAACAGCTAACAATATACTCGCTTTACGCATGTTGACTCCATATTTTTCATGAGTATCATAGACATCTGCGAAAGCATTCGTTATATTCCTGTCTAGTCGTTCATTTACATCGTTCTCGCTCCAATACTCTCTTCGAAGGTTTTGCAGCCATTCAAAATACGATACGGTCACACCGCCCCCATTTGCAAGAACATCAGGAATCACCAAGGTCTTGTTCTTGTATAAAATTTCATCTGCCTCTGGCGTTGTAGGGCCATTTGCAGCCTCTGCTACAATCTTGGCAGAGATTTTTCCTGCATTCTTTTTTGTTATTTGGTTTTCAAGGGCGGCAGGTATCAATATCGTGCACTCTGTTTCAAGTACATCTTCATTGGTGATGGCTTTTGCCCCTGTGAATCCTGCTACTGAACCTGTCCTATCTTTATGTTTTCTCAACGCTCCAGCCTGAAGGCCATTCTTATTATAGACTCCACCCTTCGAATCTGACACAGCCAAGATTTTTGCTCCTTGTTCTTCGACTAATTGCGCCGCAAACTGACCAGCATTGCCAAATCCTTGTACTGCTATTGTAGCCGTTTTCATATTAATTTTTAGTTTTTCTGCAGCCTCTCTGACGGTAAAAGATAACCCTCTACCTGTTGCTTCATTTCTCCCCAGGGATCCCCCAATTGCCAAAGGTTTGCCTGTTATGAGTTCCGGCTGGACAAAATTTCCCTTGAGAGCAGAGTATGTGTCCATGATCCACGACATTTCTTTACCACCAGTATAGACATCTGGAGCAGGAATGTCTGTGTGCGGGCCTATAATGTCTGCAATTGCATAGGCGTATCGCCTTGTCATACGTTCAATTTCACCTTCTGTCATTTCTTTTGGATTGCAAATGATACCTCCCTTACCTCCGCCATAAGGAATACCTGCAATTGCGCATTTCCAAGTCATCCACATAGAAAGTGCTTTAACTTCATCAATTGTGACCTGTGGATGATATCTGATGCCACCTTTGAAAGGTCCACGAGCATCATTATGCTGTGATCTAAAACCAGTAAAAACCTTAATTTCACCATTGTCCATCCTAGTCGGAATCGAAACAGTAAGGACTCGCTTTGGATGTGCTAATACCTGGTGCATTCCATTGTCTAGCTTTATCAATTTGGCAGCCTCATCTAGCTGTTTTAAAGCAACTTCGAATGGATTTATTGTAGACGTAGATTCTAACACAATATTGTTTGGAAAAACTGATGTATTTAAGTGTTGAAAGATTTAGAGTATAGGAGTATACGGACAGGAGGGAAACGATCATCATCTCATGGCGCCTTTCAATCTACTGTGTTCATAGAAATGATTGGGGCAGGCAACGGTTTTGATCATGTTTCAGCAAAAAGTGCATTTTCCTTAGTTTATTCTAAAGTGCATTGGCATATGAAAAGTTTATTTATGCTGTTTTGCGTGTGTGAGTATATACAAGACCCATGAATTCTGGACTATGGATTATTGTGATTATCCCAGCAATAATTGCTTTTATATTTGCAATCTTGGTCACAGTTAATATGGTGATTGATATTTCTGCCAGAACTCATATGTTAAATTCAAAAGTTGTTGGTCATGTCGTTAGACTAAATGTGCTTCCAAGTAATAGGTGAAGCATAATTAGACATAAAGGATACACGCATATAATAATAACAAATAACAAGAACAGTAGTACAAAATTACTTCATAAAAAGTTACCATTACGCCATCTTCTACTCTAAGCAACATATTTTCTGGTCATTTCAATCTTTGTGATAAATACTTTTTCCGCATTAATACGGAACTCTCATATTATCCTCTAGCATAATAGATGTGACACAGACATGGAAATTCTAGAAGAAAAGGTAATAGCTAAATATCTATTCGAAAAATACTGTTCAAATCCCAATAACTGGAATTTTGTTATCTCAAGGTCTTCTTTAAGTGATGGATTCTTCGACGCCACGGTTACAAATACTGATGAAGTATGGCAGCTTAAATTAGATTCAATTTACAAGCCATTTCCAATAGTGATCGGTGCAAAGGTCGATACAGATTCCACAATAATAGAAAAAAGGATTAGTGCTAATACTGCACCGTTTGGATTCAGAAGGCTGGATACACCCATGATAATGGATATCTTCAAGAAATTGACTGAAGAACAACAGCAACAAATGAACCAACATACAGAAACAGATTTTAGTAATTATCTACATTCGATCCTTGGTTCACTTAAAACTGTAAGACCAATAAAAGGAAAGAACTATGCGTATGGGCCCTTTTTATTTTCTGAAAAAAACATAGTGAATACTAATGATATTCAAAAACAAGTCTCAGAAAAATTAGCTTTCAAACTTCGTGATAATTTGAGAAATAAGTATTCAAGTTACGGCTAGATAACAAATCAAATATGCTGCCATGGGGAACATTAGTTATGTCAGGTAATTCTTGTCGATGTTTTTAATAGGTATTTGCTGTCATGGTAGCAGTAATAGTAAGATACAATTTTAACCGATGTACCAATAAATCTAGGCAATTCAAAGGCTGGCGGGCCTTTACTCGTTTTTTTGGGATGCGAATCAAGCTCCAATTATATGTATAATAGTTGTTGATAGGAATTGTGGAAAATCTAGAACACAACCAATTTGACAAGATATTATCAAAGGGAAGAAAAGCTGTAGTAATGTTTTATGCAGACTGGTGCCCCTTCTGCCAAAAATTTAAACCTGTATTCGAATCTGCAACAACTAACGATCCAAAACATACAAAATCAAAAACCAAATTCAGATACAAACTGTACGGTGCAAAGATCAACGATGATGACAATCCCCTATGGGATAAATTCTCAATAAATTCTGTTCCCACCATAATTGCATTTGATCAAGACAGAATCGTTGCAAGAAGAGACGCAAAAATGGGCATAGGTTTAACAAAATCAGACCTTGATTCCATCCTAGAGGATCTGAGGAGAGTCGATCAAACTGCTTAACACATCTCCTACTAACGGATTCTATTTTCACACAGTACTGCAGAAGGTAGATAGCTCAAATTACTTGAAAATAAAGGCTTTGCATAGAGACTGTCGACTATCTGAAAGACTAGATCCATTGTCATTATTTCAAATCAAGGCCCAAATCTGAAACAATCCCCTTCTTTTATTATATTATTACGTCTTCTTTTTTGTTTTGCACCTTCTTACTGCAACCAATAATTTTCAAAATAAGCCCGTATATACTAGAATATCACAAAGAACGTTTTCGCAACCGGTTCGGGGAAAGCCGCATATTGATGCCAATTTTGCCTTAAAGATTCAACAATCGAAATGGAGTGCTTGTACTTTTTAACAAAATAGATTTAGATGCGATCAATTCTCTTATTTAGCAACTGTATGAAGACCTCAAGTTTTTCTTTAGGTATAACTGCCCCACAGGCTTTATCGTGTCCTCCACCACTTCCTCCTATTTCTGATGCAATGTCATTTACCAATCTTCCAAGATGCACGTTACAATCCTTTGATCCACGAATAGAAACAACATAAGAGTTGATGTCACGTTTTAATTTATATACCATCGCAACAGGCCTTTCTGAAATCCCCAATACAAAATTAACTATCATGTTAGCAGATAAATCTAGATTACTTTGCATGTACGCTAAATTATCCATCTTAATAGTAGATTCCTCAATTTTCTTTGCAGCCTCTGAGACTTTTTTTGCGTATTTTTCAGCAATTGAAAATCCACCTTCTATCTCATGTGGATACTTCATATCAGCAAGTGCATCAACAATTTTGATGAGAAATTGGTTGTCATGTTGGTTAGCTGAAATCATGTACGAAAGAGCAGTAGCCTCTAGCATCAAAAAATGCCTGTCAAATCTAGATATGATTGACGAGGCAATGGGTTTATTTTCCATATAGTCAGTAAGAGCGCCAGCTGCAGCAAAGAAAGCTGCATGTGATTTGAGCTTCTTTTTGAATTTATTATACACTTGGATGCTGGTACACTCATCTACAGTATGAATGAGAACCACTCCCATTTTTTTTAAAGCCAGCGCAGTTTCGCTACTCAAATCATGATGATCGATATAGGTCACCTTCGACCCTTTTGATATAATTTTGCCAATGACTTCTAGAAATTTTTGCTCATTCTTTTTGCTTAATCCTAAATCACAAACAAAAAACCTATCAACTTTTCCTTCCATCGAAGATGAAAGAGCTAACTTTTGTAAATTATGAACAATATTAGCGTAATCAACCAAGACAATGACAGGCTTACTTTTGAATGCTGCTTTAATTAAAGCAGCAGATGATATACCATCCACATCTTCTTTATGGGAAAGGCAGATTATTGATAACATGGCTAACCAAATATTCAAGATTTGTAATATTTCTAGTGTCTACACCAATCATATTTTATCATTATAAGAACTATTAGTTGTTATTATATGATAAATTCGTTTGATATCAGTAACGTTATGCAGATGGCAATTGTGCATGCTGCATTTAAGAGATGTGAATATCGCAAAATTGCTCCAGCGATTGATTATGTTTTTATTTAGCACTCCTCTAAGCATTAATTATCAATTAATAAATATATCGAAATATCTTCTATAGACATAGTAATATTATCCTCAAATACGTTCAAATAAAAAACCATTTTATTAATACGATACGATTTGCTATCGGTCATTAAATTAAATTAAATTAAATTAAATTAAATTAGAATTAAAATTAAACCCTCTTAGCCAAACACATGACAAAGATATATGAATTGGCGAAAGAATCAATTAATGGCTGAGCAAAAGATAAGCAAAATAAGAAAAAAGCTAGGATGACTATCATGCAACGGATTAAACTACTGCAACAACAACAACGTCAACAACAAGACAGCATCAACAAATCACCAATGTTCTTTGCGTATTTTAGGGGCTTTGACACCAATGGCCTGCTGTATTTCCTGCAGACCATACCGTCATTTAGCAAATATTCATTGAGGTGCCTTGGGCTATTGGAAATGGCAGGCTGAACATCTCGCCGAAGCTCGATGCTTACACCTCCATCCCATCAACGCCATCTTCTATGGCCGCCCTCCTCCTTACGGAAGGCTGTCTTTTCTCGGGTAAGGCTTCCTCCTTAGATGCTTTCAGGAGTTATCCTAAACAGCTTAGCTGCTCAGCGTGCCCTGTCGGACAGCTGATAAACCAGAGGCTGCGCTGCCCTGTTCCTCTCGTACTAGGGGCAACTTCCCCTCAGACAACCGCGCCCCTGTCAGGCAGAGACCGACCTGTCTCACGACGGTCTAAACCCAGCTCACGTTCCCCTTTAATGGGCGAGCAGCCCCACCCTTGGCTCCTGCTGCAGAACCAGGATGGGAAGAGCCGA